>JBMZCV010000071.1:0-23162 GCA_049613665.1 Chitinophagales bacterium
TTAATAATTAAAACTAATTATTAATATCGGATTTTTCTGTTTATAAAAACGCTTAAAATTACTTTTTTTGGAACAAAAAAGCTTCATGAAAAACAGCTTTACCATTCATAAGGTTGCGATGTTTATAAATATTGCTTTTACAGAAAATAAGATTTTCATTTTCGCTAAACCAATTTAATACATCTGTACGCTTGTGATGTGTTTTATCAGCGAGTAAGTTAAAAACAATATAAGCCTCTTTTTCTATTAAATTGAGATATTGTTGCATTTCTGTCAATTTGATGTGATTAGCACCACCACAAATACAAAGGCAATTGAAGGTATCTATTGTAGAAAAATGTAAAGCTTCTACCTTTGTGACAAGTTGTGTTTCATTATAGATATTTGGATTATCTCTTTGAAGTGCTGCAAGTGCTTCTGGCAAAATATCAACTCCAACTAAGTTTTTTACTATTATTGGACTTTTTTCTTTCAAAAACTTGCCCATTAAGCCGCTACCACAAGCTACATCTAAAACCCGTAACTCATCACAGGTTCTGGGAGCATATTCAAATAATAATCTACCTAAAGCTTCAAAAACACCATAACCAAGCAAATCGGAATACAACATTTTATATAAATGTGGATAGGCATAAATTTCTTTATAGTCCCAAGTTGTTAATTCTTTCTCTTGCCCATTTGAGAGCCTTATTTTAAACCATTCGTTTCCTTGAGATGCACCATGCAAAGCCAATACTTCAAGAACTTTTACTGTATTTGACATATATTTTTGTTTTTATAAGTTTAGCTAAAATTTAATTCTAAGTGCTTGGCACTTAAATAAAAGCCGTTTTATCTACGAACCTAACTATTAAAAAATATTGTTGCAATCTTTATATTTATTGAAACCTTTAGTTAGAGTTTTTTTTGAAAAAAAGCATTTTATTAAAACTTTTGATATTTATCTTTCTTTCTAAGATAAATATTATTTATGAGACAAAAAACGGAAATCACAAAAAATAGCTGTATTTTTGCCACCGAAATAAGTTGAAGTAATATTGGGGTGCTTGATAAAAATAAAATATTAGGCTGAGATGATACCCATTGAACCTGAAATGGCTAGTACCAGCGAAGGGAATTATTGCTATTAAAAATTTATACAAATATTTTTATTTTATAATGTAAGTAGTCAAACAGATTTATTCTACAAATTGTGGAAGCTAAAACGCTGATTTTAAAAGTGTGAGCATCGAAACAAAGTGTATCATAAATAGTGTTAGGCATTTAAGTAGTCGGACAGATTTATTCAACAAATTGTGAAAACTAACACACTAAATATCAATACGTTAGCTCAAATCGGCCGTTTATTAAATAGTGCTTGGCACTTATTACAAAGTAGAGAATTATATGTAATTCAGATTTGTAATGTGGTTATAAAAAAAAATGTATGAAAAAGCATGTCTATATCCTTCCATTTCTTTTTTTTTCGCCTCCTTTCTTACTTTAGCATAGTAAATATTTTTCACAAATAGCTAGTTTAGTTTTTAAACTAGAAAAAATGCTTTTTCTTTATGAGAAACAATTATTTACACTTGCTTTTTTTCGCATTCATTTTTTTATTTGCTACTTATTTAAATGCTCAAAGCATTAGCGGAATTGTTAGCGATGCAAAAACGCAAAAAGGTATTAATGGCGTAAATGTGATGGTTGAAAGCACATATTTAGGTGTTTTGACCGATTCGGAAGGAAATTTTGAGTTAAATGGTTTAAAAGTTGGACGTTCTTATCTCATCACTTTTAGTCTATTAGGTTACGAAAGTAAATCCGTAACAATAACATTTGCAAAAGATGAAAATCTAAATATTAATCTTTCGCCTAGTTCAAAGTTGCTTGATGAAGTAATTGTGCAAGGAACACGAGCGAGCAAACAAACTGCTACCACCTATGCAGAGTTAGATAAAGAAGCTATTAAAAAACAAAATTTTGGGCAAGATTTGGTCTTTTTACTTCGCCAAACGCCTTCTGTTGTTGTAAACTCAGATGCAGGTGCTGGCGTTGGCTATACAGGTGTACGAATCAGAGGAGCAGATGCAACACGAGTTAATGTAACAATAAACGGTATTCCACTCAATGATTCCGAATCGCATGGTACGTTTTGGGTAAATATGCCAGACTTTGCATCTTCTGTCGATAATTTGCAAGTGCAACGTGGCGTGGGAACTTCCACAAATGGTGCTGGTGCTTTTGGCGGTAGTATTAACATACAAACAACGACATTGAATGAAGATGCTTATGGCGAATATAGCGGTTCTTATGGCAGCTTCAATACTTGGAAAAATACGGTACAGTTTGGCTCTGGCTTACTCAACGACCGTTTCACGATAGATGGCCGCCTTTCAAAAATTACGTCTGACGGCTATATTGATAGAGCAACATCTGACCTAAAATCGTTTTTTATTTCGGGTGCTTTTTATGGCAAAAATAGCGTTTTGCGTGCCAACATTACCTCTGGAAAAGAAATAACTTATCAATCGTGGGCTGGTTTGCCCGAATATTTGCTCGAAGAAGATAGAACATACAATGCTTACACTTATGAAAATGAAGTGGACGACTATCAGCAAGACCATTATCAGTTGCATTATTCGCATCAGCTTTTGCCAGAACTCAATCTGAGCCTAGCAGGACATTACACAAAAGGGCGTGGTTTTTATGAAAGCTACAAAGATGATGAGCGTTTGTCGAGCTATGGCTTAGAGAATACAACACATTTTGAGCAAGCAGTCACAGAAGTAATTGATACTGTAACAAATGAAACAATTATTGATACAACTTACAATTTGGCAACTCGTAGTGATTTAATTCGTAGAAAATGGCTAGACAATGATTTTTATGGTTTTACTTATGCTCTGAAATATCAGAAAAGTAAGCTAAATGTTACTTTAGGTGGTGCTTGGAATAAATATGATGGTGACCATTTTGGCGAAGTTATTTGGGCGAAATTTATGGGTTCAAATGGCAATATCAGACACCGATATTATGACAATGTAGGCACTAAAATAGAATTTAATACTTACTTAAAAACAGAATTTCAGGCAACTAAAAAGCTAGGAATTTTTGCCGATTTGCAATATCGACAAATTGATTATACGATAGTAGGCTTGGAAGAAGACAGAGGAGATATTGATTGGCAATTTGATTATCAGTTTTTCAACCCAAAAGTGGGATTAAATTATCGTTTGGCAGACAATCAGCAGCTATATGCGTCTTTTAGCATTGCGAATCGTGAGCCTACTCGTGGCAATTTTATTGATAACAATGAGATGCCAGAAAGCGAAAATTTGCAAAATTTGGAAGTGGGTTATGCTTTGGCACATCCGAAATACAGCTTGCAAGCTAATTATTATTTGATGAATTACAAAAATCAGCTTGTTTTGACAGGTGCAGTCAATGATGTAGGTTCGGCAATACAAGAAAATGTGGATAAAAGCTATCGTACAGGTTTTGAATTGGCCGCACAATGGCAGATTTTGCCAAAGTTGAATTGGTCAGCAAATGCGGCTTTTAGCATCAACAAAATAGCAGAGTTTGAGCAAAGTATGCTTATTTTCGACAATTGGGACAACTACAATGTAATTGGCGATACCACTTATGTGTATAAAGATACTGATATTGCATTTTCGCCAAATCTTGTGGCTGGTTCTACGCTAACTTATGAACCTATCAAAAATTTGGAAGCAGCATTTTTGAGCAAATATGTCGGCCGCCAATTCTTAGATAACACAGCAGATGAAGAACGACAAATTGATACATATTTCGTCAATGATTTGCGTTTGTCGTATCGTTTCAAGCCAAAATTTGTGGAAGAAATTAGCATTGGTTTGTTGGTAAACAACTTGTTCAATACGATGTATGAAGCCAATGGTGGTACTTATGTAGAGGTTTTTGATTCGGCAGATGGCCCACAACAAACAAACTATGATTGGTATTATCCGCAGGCAGGCACAAATATATTAGGCTCGTTTACTGTAAGATTTTAGATTTTTTTATTAAAATTTGAATTTAACAATGATTCAAATATTTTTTTAGTAAAACTTTGTTTATTTTTAGGTAAATACTTGCCATTTGTTTTTTTATATAAAGGAAAAGGAACTTATTTTGTAAACAATAAAAATGTTAGAATCATTGCTTTAAAAGCAATAAAAAAACTCCGTTTAATGAAACAAACATCTGTTTCGTTGAACGGAGTTTTAAGCAATTGGACAGGTTTGTTCTACAAATTATGGAGGCTAACAAATTGATTTTAAAAGTATTAGCAGATATAACTCAATAACAACCTATATTTTTTTATTTTTTGGAACGAAAAAAACTTACAAACCAAAAGGCAAAGTAATAATAATAGACAGCATTTCTGTTTTGTTTTTAATTACTTTGATATTGCCAGCTTGTAGTTTTACTAATTGTTTAGAAATTTCAATGTTTTCTTGCAACAAATCAATATCATCTTTCACAGGTGTTTGCAATTGAAATCTATTGATGGTTTTTGCTATTTCGGCTTTCGTTTTTTCTAGCTCTTGGAGGCTAATATTAAACTGCAATTCACAAAATTCAAACTCTTTTTTGGTTGGTTTTACGGTAACTAAAATTTCACTTTTATTATTGATAATCAATAAATTGGAAATTGTGTTGTGCAATATTTGACAAAGTTTCAAATAATCACCTTTCAAGCGTTTGGGTACATTGGGCAACACATTAAATTTGATGATAGCCGATTCGTCATAATGTAAAGTCTTTAGAACAGACCACAAAATTTCAGGCAGCAAAAAATGCTGTGTTTGCAACTGTATGTGTTCTAAACTAGCAGGTATCTTTTCAAATTGTTCCTCAACTTCTTTAACTAATGCTTTTAATTGAGTAGTTGTTTTGGGATTAATATGATTGCTACTAAATTGCTGTTGAATGATATGTTTAATTTCATGAAGTGGTTGTTCAACATTTTGAGCGAGACTTTGCAACTGAATGGTTTGAGCTTGAATAATATTGTTGAAAGTTTCGAGTTCTTGTTTAATATTATCAAACTGTCGTTCTTGTTTGAGGCGTTGGTTTTTAATGATAGCTTCGTTTCGTTCTTGTTGAATAAGCATCAAATGTTGATACAACTTCGTAAAGTTTTGAATGACCCAAACAATGTGGTTAGCATTGTGAGTAGAGCGATAAAAAGTAAAATCAAAGACCCAATCTTGGTCTCTATAATTGTATTCTACTCTTGGAAAATACAATTCTTTGCCTACCTCAATAGTAGTCAAACTCTCTTGAAGGCTTTCCAAAAAAGGAAAGACTTCAAAAAGTGATTCGGATTTGTAGATACTAATATGAAGCAAGGCATCACAAGTTTCTATCAATTTGCCACGGTTGGTAAAAACAACAACTTGTGCCTTTTGGGCCAAATATTCTATTTTATATTTATTAATTGCCATTAATCATGTCTTGTGCTAATTTAAGAAAAACATTTTCCACATCTTTGCCTTCTTTTGCACTTGTATAAAAGTCGGCAGGTAGTGGTAAAATACTTTGTACTTCTTCTAGGGTGCGTTTTCCTAATAAATCAACTTTGTTTCCGACCAATATGATAGGTACATTAGGTAATTTTTTCCTAATATATCTCACATCTGTGTCTATATTCATAAAACTAGCTGGCCGTGACAAATCAAACACATAAATCACGCCACTACTGCCCAAATAATAAGCTTCTGGTACTCTGATTTGCGATTGTTCGCCACCAATGTCCCAAATAATCATATTAACTTTTACATTATCAAGCGTTGTCACTTTTTTGTCTATTCTTACTCCTAAAGTTGTTTGATAACTAAAGGGAAAACGTTGATATACAAAGCGGCTAATCAATGATGTTTTTCCTACACAAAAACTGCCAGTAAGTATTATTTTTTTGCTTACAACTTTCACTTGTTCATAAATTTAAGGTTCGTTTAGCTAAAATTTGAGATTTTTTTTTTATGAGTATGAGGTTTTATAGCTAAATCCAAAATAAAAAATAAGTTAAAACAAAAGGCTGTTTTAATAATTCATTAAAGATATAGTTTTTTACTCAAAAAGTGCTTTTTTCCGATAAACAAAACAAAATATTAAGTATATTCGGCTTCAAAATCAACACATTGTTTTTTTAGCTTATGTGATATACGCTCATATAACTGATCATTGACTTGTTCTATTGAATAAGGCATATGATTTTGCCCAAACTCCAACCAAGTTTCTTCTAGCCTATTGCGAAAGCCACTATCGGCCATACCAACTACTACGGTAGCAACATAATATTGATGAAAATTGCTAATTAAGATTTTATATTTGTCTTGTTGAATCATGCTCAAATCAGAAGTACCATCTTCAGTTTTGCGAGCGAAAGTATCTTCTACAAAACTTTTGATAGCTGTTAGCATACCTGCTATCAAATCGACATCATCAGTATTGTTGGCCGAATAGCAGCCAATGAGCAACCCTGAAACCTTATGAATAATAAATACCTCTTCAATATTGGTAGGAAAAACATCTAAAATAATTTGTTCTTCTGGACTAATTCCTGCAATCCATTGTTCCAAGCGTTTTTTTATACCTTTCAAAGATAGTGTATTTTGAACACGACCTGACACACTATCCATAAAGGTTTCGAATTGTCCTAAAATATAACGCTTCGCAATTTTTCCAATAATAGGATAAATGGCTTCAATAAATTCTTCTCTCGAATCTTTTAATTCTTCTTTTACAATTTTATGTACTTCGTAACCAAATTCTTGATTAAAATTTTGACGCAAATGAGATAAGCGTTGCTCAATCAAAGGTTCTATAAGTGTAGCAGTAGCGGCAGAAGGTTTATCTACACCCTCTCGAATTTTTTGCAATTCTGTTTGAAGTAGGCCAAACTCTTCCCTTAAATCAATGATTTCATGTTGCAAATCGTTGATTTTTGAACGTATTTCTTCGGTTTGTCTGCGGTCTTCGTCTAACAAAATACGTTGTAACTGTTCAAATAAAGACTGCTGTTCGTTCATAGTTTTTATTGAATCGGTAAAATTAGGTAAGATAAATATGCTGCAAACAACTACATCGATATTTGATTGCCTATTTCGATTAGCATAGTACCAAGCTGCCGTCTGTCTAGTTTATCATCATCTAATTGGCTAATTTTAGCTAAAATTTCTTCATGATTCATCCGCATTTGCTCATTCAATCTATCTTCTAAATCGGCTAATGTTTGTATAATTTGGTCATTCATAGCATTGCGTTCTGCATCTATTTCGCTACGTTGAATGGCCAGCAAGCGTTTCAATTCCTCAAATTCGGTATTGAATTGTTGAATTTCACTACCCATCAAAATATCTCTGATGGCATGTATTTGTGCCAAGCCGCTTGCATTCATATTTTGGTTATTGTCTGCCATTTTATATGTTTTTTTTAGTTTTACTCAACTACCTATGTTAGGGTAATTTTTTGGCTGAAAATATTTAATTCACTAACAAATTAGGTCAGAGTATAATTATACACAATTTTTCATAACTATTTAGCAATAAATTTCTTTTAGATAAATTTTTTTTAGTTAAAACTGCTAGTCCTAAACAGTTATCTTAAATTTAATAAAATGATTTGTGAGCAAAAATGAATGAATAGCAAATATAATGTTTTTATTTTTACAAACCTAAATTCATTTTCACTTTTGTAGTTTAGTCATAAAATTGTCATGTAAGTGTCGAAAAAAGTATATCAAAAAGCAAACCAAGTTTATAGATAAGCTAATTTATTTCTTTTTTTCTCAAAAAATTATAAAAAATGACCATAAAAACTAAGACAAGAGTTTAGATAGGTTTGTTTTGTAGCTTGTGGAAGCTAATAAACTGACTTCAAAGACATTAGCTCAAAATCATTCATTATTAGGTTTTATCGTAGAGGCTGTTTAGGTTTTATTTTCTAGCTTACAATAAATCTTATTCACAAAATTTTAGATAAACGATAATAGGAAAATAAGGTGGTAGGCATTTTCAAAATGCCTACCACCTCGTTTTACGAAAAAGTTTGCTAAGAAAATACCATTCTAATTTTCGCCTTAATCCAATAATATTCGTATTTTCGCTTACATTTTTTTGTGAATAATGTCTAATGCAATTGTATAAATGCGAAAAGTAAATTTACATAGCTTTAGCAAATATTGATTGATTAAACATTATAAGTCACTTCAACTCTAGTAGTCAAAGGTCGAGATTGGCAGGTCAAAATTAAACCCTCTTCAATTTCATCTTCTTCCAAAGTCAAACATTCATTCATTTTTATCTTGCCACTCATACATTGTCCTAAGCAGGTAGCACAAGCACCTGTTTTGCACGAAAAAGGTGGTTCATGTCCCAAATCAATGAGGGTATCTAAAATGCTTTTGCCCAATGAAATAGTTGTTTCAATGGTTTGGTCGCCAAGGTGAGCTACCAAAACAGCATCTGCTTTCACACCGCTCAAATCAACTTCAATAATCGTTTCGTTTCCTTCGCCATTTTCATTTTTCTTTGGAGCAGGAGCAGCCGAAAAACGCTCTAAGTGAATAATTTTTTTGTCAATATCTTTGCCTAGCAATACTGCTTCTACTGCATCCATCATAGGAGCAGGGCCGCAAACAAAATATTCCTGCTTTTTGTGATGTGGCCGATGTCTATTCAAAAAACGCAAGGTATTTTGAGCATTAGGCACACCAATTTTGCCTTTCCACGCAACGATTTCTTTTTTGCTCAAGCCAAAAAACGTTTTTTTCTCAATCACGATAGGGTCGCTCAAAATATGTTCTACAAAAAGTCGGTCTTTATATTTTTGCTGGAGTTCATATAGTTCTGTTCTAAAAATAATAGACGTTTCGTCTCTGTTTCCATATAGCAAAAATACTTTGCTCAATGGCTCTTTTGCCAAAACAGTTTTTAGAATAGACATCAAAGGTGTAATACCACTACCACCACCAAACAAATAATACGACTTTTTGTTTTTGGCATTTAAAGTAGTATAAAATCGACCTTTTGGCGACATAACTTCTACTATACTACCTGCTTTAATATTTTTGCTAATATGACTAGACACCAAACCATCGACAATTCGTTTGATAGTAATTTTAATTTCATTTTCGACAGGACTGCTCGACATAGAATAGGCACGTCTGACTTTTTCGCCATTTAGCTCAAACCTGAGTGTGAGATACTGACCTTGAATAAACTGAAAGTCGTCTTTTAAGTGTTCTGGCACATCAAAAATCAGAGAGACAGCATCTAAAGTTTCTCTAATCACTTGTTTTACTTTCAAATTGTGGAATTGCATAGGCGAAATTTATTAGTTTTGATAAAAAAAAGGCAGTTTTTGAACATTTTTTTTGTTTGCTTTGCAAAATTACGTTATATTTTCTAAAAAAACAATGCAAGCATTGTAATAAAGCTAAAATTTGATAATTTTGCTTTAAAGAATAAAACTAAATATCTAAACAAAAAATAAGCAACATATTACAAAAGCTAACACACTAAAATTTAATTTTTTGACACAAAAAACTTATTTTATTAAATCGTGTTTGGCAATTATATCAAACTTTTTATAAAAAAAACTAAAAATGAAAATGCAAAAAAATACGCCACCATTAGTATCGGGAGGAGTTCCTGGATTGGGACACGCCTTAGAGTTTCAGAAAGACAGAGGTAAGTTATTGACTAGAGGTTACAAAGAACAAGGTGCTGTTTTTTCAATTAATTTGGGTATTTCAAAAGCTGCGGTTTTAATTGGACCAGAATACCATAAGATTTTTTTTGATGAAACAGATAAAAAATTAAATATGAGCAAAGCTTACGGTTTTTTGAAAGCTTTGTTTGGTGAAGTGGCTTTTATTGCAGGGCCAACAGTATATAAAAATCAACGACCATTATTATATGAACCATTTGGCCGTAAAAAAATGTTGAGTTACATTCAAGCAATGCAATCAGAAATACAAGCTTGGATAAATAAGTTAGACGATGAAGGAGAGTTTGAGATTGTGGAAGAAATAATTAAAATTACACAATATGTAGCAGGACATACATTATTAGGCAAAAATTTTCATAATACCGTAGGAAATCAATTTTGGCGTTATTATGATGATTTGGGACCAGCTTTAGATCCTCTTTTGCCACCTAATTTACCTTTACCAAAATTTATTAAGCGTGATAAGGCTAGAAAGGAAATGTTGAAAATTTTAAAACCCATTATTGCTGAAAGACGTAAAAATGAAAATGAATATGATGATTTTTTACAAGATTTTGTGAAAAAATCATTAGTAGATGGCTCAAAAGCGGATGATGAAACTATTTTGAATCTTGTATTAGCATTGATGTTTGCAGGACATGAAACAACAGCAGGGCAGGCTGCTTGGACTATTATTCAGTTATTACAACACCAAGAGTATTTAAAAATTGTGCAAGTAGAAATTAATGATAAACTGCTGTATGGTAAAGAGCTAGATTTAAATGCAGTAGCAGGTTTAGAAAAAACATATTGTGCTGTAGAAGAAACATCTCGTATGCGTCCATCTGCTGATATGACTATTCGAGTAGCAGATGAAGATTTTGAGATAGGGGGCTATGTCGTTCCAAAAGGATGGGCGATATTTTTAAGCTCTGAAACTGCTCATTTTTTGCCAGAGTTATTTGAAAATCCTGATGCTTATCAACCTTTGCGTTTTGCTGCTCCTAATAGTGAAAAAAATCAACATCCTTTTAGCATGATTGGTTTTGGTGGAGGTACACATCGTTGTGCAGGTATGAATTTTGCTTACAATGAAATGATTATTATTACTGCTTTATTGTTGCAACAATTAGATATGGAACTTGTGACAACAACAACAACAATATTGCGTGGTTTGGGTGCTAATCGTCCTTCGCCAACTATCATTCGCTACAAACGCAAAAAAATAAGTGAAATGCTATCATCAGATACACTAAAAGAAGCCGTAAGTGCAGGCTGCCCGCATTTGAGCAAAATGGCAAAAGCTGAAAATGCAAATTTGGGCAAATAAAAAATAGTTATTTGTTTTTAGCCTTTAAAGAGCTTATCTTATGAGTAATTTACTCATAAGATAAGCTCTTTTCTTTTTTATTGAAAGTAGTAAAAAATAACTCAAAAGTAGTAATTGGTAAAACATGTATTGTTTTTTTTAGAAAAAAATGAAAAAACATTTCACACAAATTTTTAACAAATGTCATTGATTTTCAATTATTTAGCTATAAAAATAAAAAACATTTAACTTAATTTTTATATATAAAGCAAATCAAGTATATAGAAAATTTTATATTCTCAAAAAAAAAACGTAGTTTTAGTATCATGTTTCTTTTTTTTACCCCAAAAAACCACTAAAATGCTCGATAACACTTGGAAAGATTATTTCAATTTCGGAAAGCGAGACCGTTATGGCATACTCTATGCTTTATTTTTATTTGCGGTTTTGATTATGCTGCCTAAGTCATATCATTTTTTTATCAGGAAAAATGACGAAGCCTTTACTCATCAAATAGAAGCGAGTATTCACGAGTATCGTACTCATATTTTGGATTTACAAGAGCAGGAATTGGCAAGCTATCGTCAAAAATACAATAAGAATAAAAACTATAAACAAGACAATAATTTTGAAGAAAAATATGCTCCTACTATCGAACTTGCGGCTTTCAATCCGAATGAACTCACCAAAGAAAAAGCTATCAACTTGGGTTTGAGCCAAAAAGTGAGTCGCAATATCGAAAATTACTTGAATAAAGGTGGTAAGTTTTACAAAACAGAAGATTTCAAAAAAATATATGGTTTAAAAGAAAGTGACTATGAGCGTTTAAAGCCTTATATCGTTTTGCCAAAAAAAGAGTATAACAAGAAAAAAGAAAGCCATTATAATAAGGAAAAAGCAGCTAATATTGTTGTAGAATTATTTGAGTTTAACCCAAATGAGCTTACCAAAGAAAAAGCTATCAAGTTGGGTTTGAACCAAAAAGTAGGTAGTAATATCGAAAATTATTTGAAAAAAGGAGGCAAATTTTACAAAACAGAGGATTTCAAAAAAATATATGGCTTAAAAGAAAGTGATTATGAGCGTTTGAAGCCTTATATCGTTTTGCCAAAAAAAGAGTATAACAAGAAAAAAGAAAATAATGTTGAGAAAGCGAAAGAAAACGATATTGTTGTAGAGTTATTTGATTTTGACCCAAATACGGTTTCGATTGAGGAGGCAGAGCGTTTGGGTTTACCGAAACCTTTGGCAAAAAGGCTTGAAAAATATAGGCAAAAAGGAGGCAAATTTTTCAAAACAGAAGATTTTAAACGTTTGTATGGTCTGAAAGAAGCAGACTACAAGCGATTAGAGCCTTATATTAAGATAGAGAAAAAAGAAAAAATATTTGCGACTCAAAAGCCTACTTATAAGAATGATTGGGAGAATTTTAAAATAGATATTAATGAAGCTGATGCAGAAGAATGGAAAAAGTTGAGCGGTATTGGCGAGAGTTTTTCGGCTCGCATTGTGAAATATCGCACCGATTTGGGCGGCTTTGTGAGCAAAGAGCAGCTAAAAGAAGTGTATGGATTAGATGCGGATTTATATGCCAAAATAGAGTCGCACTTGCTACCTGTTGCGGCAGGAAAGGTGCAGCCAAAGCTAAACATCAATGCAGTTACTGCCGAAATGCTGTGGAAACATCCTTATATTACACCTACTATTGCAAAGGGAATTGTGAAGTATCGCAAACGACATGGCAAATTTAAACAGATTGAAGAACTCAAAAAACTGTATTTGATAGATGAAGAATTGTATAAAAAAATTAGCATCTACTTTCGTATAGATTGATAATATATGTTTTTTTATTGTTAAAAAGTATAAAATTAACAAAAGCTTATGTAAAAGTTATATTTTCAATAACTTGCACATAGGCTTTTTTGTTGAAAATCAATCAGTTTGTTTTATTCCTAATGCTTTTGTTTTTGCTAAAACATTTGCTATATTAACGCAATATTAAACCTTCTAATTGCGATATTAAAATAGTAAGTAGTCAAACAAATCGATTCTACAAATTTTGAAAACTAGCACACTAAATGTTAATGCATCAACAATCAAACAACTTTTATTAAATAGTGCTTGGCACTTAATATAAAAAAAATGTAAAAATATATGATATAACATAAAAAAAAACAATCTTTTTGATATTGCAAGTGTTATATTTTCATCAAAATGATATGAAGTAGTCAAACATATTTATTCTACAAGTAAGGAAAACTAACACGCTGCTTTTCAATATTTTAACGCAAATCTCCCATTTATTTAAATAGTGCTTGGCACTTATCTTTGAAAAACATTCCAATTTACCTTATATATTAAAATTTCGTTTTTAGCATGAATATAGATAAAAAAAAGCAACATCATTCTCATTTATCGTTAAATATTTTTTACATAAAAAATGAGCATTATCAAGCAGTTATCAAAAATATCAGCAGAATAACCATTTTGTTTTTTCTATTACATTCTACGCTTTGCTTTGCACAAATAAGTGGCACAACTGTGGTGCAAGAGCATATTCGAAAACAAATGGAAGCTTTGCAAGACTCGAGCCAGCGTATCATTAATGAAACAATAGGCTTGAGCGAACAAATACACCGCCCAAAAGTTGATTCTGACTTTTATCAGAAAAGAGACTTTATGCCTGCTTGGACAAATGGAACGAAAGTATTGCCTGCGGCAAAACAGTTGCTAACCTGTATTCAAACAAGTGTCAGTCATGGTTTGTTGCCACAAGATTATCATTTAATAGGATTGACACAAATGATAGGTTTGATAGAAACTAGCGTTCCTGCACAAATAGACCTTTCTACCATAGCTAGTTTAGATATATTGTTATCAGATGCTTACATTTTGTTAGGCACACATTATCTCGAAGGAAAAGTAAAACCGCAAGAACACAACGAAAATTGGAATATTAGCAAAAAGGCAATTGGCATGGCTTTTTATCTCGAAAAAGCATTGGCCGAAAACAAAGATATTTGTGTTACTTTAGATGCTTTAGCTCCTATACACCCCGAATATCAGCAATTGCGTGAAATATTGCAAATCTATCAATCTTTATCTTGGCAGCCTATTCAGGCAGAATGGAATGTATTGTTGCAAAAAGGAAGTCGCTCACCTTTGGTGCTAGACCTGCGAGAACGTCTAAAAATAATAGGCGACTTAGCTCCAGATGCTGAACAAACCGATTATTTTGATAAGCCGCTAGAAAAAGCAGTAATGAAATTTCAACGCCGACATGGTATGTTTTATGATGGCTTGTTGCGAAGCAATGTCGTGAATGCCCTAAATGTTACGGTGGAAGAACGCATACAACAAATAAAAGCAAACCTGGAACGCTGGCGATGGATGCCCGACAATTTGGGCGATAAATATATTGGAATCAATATTCCAGAATATATGCTCGAAATGTGGGACAATGGGCAAAGAGTGTATAAAGATTTAGTCGTTGTGGGCAGAGAGCGTTATCAAACGGCTTCTTTCAGCGATTCGGTGGAATATTTGGTGCTAAATCCATATTGGAATATGCCAAAAAGCATTGCAAAAAATGAGCTATCGTTTGCGGTGCAAGATGATATTGAGCATTTCGCAAATCAAGATATTCATGTCTTTAAAAATAATAAAGAAATCGACCCAACAAAAATTGATTGGTTTACGGCCGATTATGACAAATATTTTTTCAGACAGTCTTCTAATAGCGAAAATCCTATGGGACTTGTCAAATTCATTTTTCCAAATGACTTTGACATTTATATGCACGACACTCCTACTAAGAAAATTTTTAATTATAGCCGTCGTTCACACAGCCATGGTTGCGTGCGTTTGAATGACCCAATGAAGTATGCACAATTTTTGCTCGACAACTACAATAGGTCGTGGGATTCTACTCGTGTGAAACGAGCTTTAAAAAATACGGACGAAGAAACAATTGTGCGTTTTCCAGCACCTATTCCTATTCATTTGATGTATTGGACAGTCTTTATTGATGAAGATACAGATGAACTCAATTTTAGAGAAGACTTATATCTTTGGGATAAAGATTTGTACAAACTTTTGGTCGAACCTTTGAACTAATCGTTTGTTGCTTTTGTAGCAACAAAATAACTACACTATAATTTAAGTAATTCTAGATTTTGAGAGTATTAGAAGTGACATATTTCTAAAACAATAAGTGTCCATTCTTTTTTATATTTGACTCTTTTGGCTAGAAAAACATGTCATTTCTTTCTTGTTATTGAAAAAAAAGCTTTAAAAAAGCTTAGACGTGACAGGTTTTAAAAATCTATCACGTCTCAACAAACGGCTAATGTTTCTCAAAAACCTTAGATGATTTAAATTACAGTGTAATAACAATGGTTCGGACATTTTTTATAACAATTTTCAGTTTAATAAAAAAAATCCTTTTGGCAAGCGAAACATACTATTTTTCAATTCAAAAGCCAGCAAGTTTGCAAATATTGGCCGCCTTAGCCTAAAAAAAAATAGCATGTTTAAACCTTTGATAGAAAATGTATAAATGTCCGAACTATTGAAATAACAAATATTAAGTTTAAATTTTATGAGTATAACACATTTGAAAATAGGAGATACTGCTCCAAATTTTGAAGGCATAGACCAAGATAATCAACCAATAAAATTGAAGGATTTTCAAGGCAAAAAAGTAATTTTGTTTTTTTATCCGAAAGACAATACGCCTACTTGCACGGTGGAAGCCTGCAATTTTAGAGACAATCAAGAAATGCTAACAAAAGAAGGCTACGTCACGATAGGCGTGAGTCCAGATGGTAGCAAATCGCACATAAAATTTCGTACAAAACACAATTTGCCTTTTCCGCTTATTGCTGATACTGACAAAAGCATTTTGAATTTGTATGGTGTTTGGGGCGAAAAAAAATTTATGGGACGAATCTATGATGGCGTTCACCGCACTACTTTTGTGATTGATGAAAATGGCATTATTTCGCAAGTCATCAAAAAAGTAAAATCTAAAATTCATACTCAACAGATTTTAGATTTGGAAGCGGTATAAAAAAGTGCTTTTTAGAAAAAATACAATATTTTGTAAAGACTTTGCTTGCAGAGTTTTTTTTGTTTTAGGCGATACTGTTTTACAATGATTCAAACATTTTTTATAACAATTTTCAGTTGAAGAAAAAAAACGCCTTTTGGCAAGAGAAACATACTATTTTTCAGTTCAAAAGGTTATAAAGTTTGCAAATATTGGCCACCTTAGCCTAAAAAAATAGTGTGTTTAAGCCTTTGATAAAAAAATGTATAAATGTCTGAACTATTGGTTTTACAAAATGGATTAAAAAGTACATTTATATTTCTAACAAAAATAGCTTATGACCGAAAAGATGAATATCAAAATAATTACAAAAGACAATTGGGAAGATTTCGTTCAATTATTATCCATAAACCCTCAATGTAGTGAATGCTGGTGTTTGAATCATCGAGTAGCTCCAAACGAAATAGTTTATGGAGATGTTGCGAAAAATCGAATGGAAAAGTTAGTTTGCCAAAACCGAGTTGGAGGCTTATTAGGATATTTGGACAAAAAGTGTGTAGCATGGATTTCCGTAGATTCTTTAGCCTCACAAGTGGGACACGATTATATATTGGAGGGCAACGAAGTTCCAGAAAATAGTTGGACAATTCATTGTTTGTATATAGACCCAAAACATAGAGGGCAAGGATTGTCAAAAAAGCTAATCGAAGCGGCTATTGAATATGCAAAAGATAATAACGCAAAAAAAATATTGGTTTTTCCTATTCCACCAAGCAGTAAAGACAATGATTTTCCAGAAGATGACGAGTTTTCAGGAAGATACAGCACTTATAAAAAATTAGGTTTTGTCGAAGACTTTAGAATGAATGATTTTTATCAAGTTATGTCGCTAAAAGTATCATAATTTTCATTCTTGTTATTTACTAAAAAAGGCAAAATAGATTTCTTTTTATTGTACTTTGGAACTTTTTGAGAGCAAAATGTCTTGATATATTCTAGTTGAGCATTATCAAAAAAAAAGAAAAGGTATGAAAGAAACATTTAAAAAACGTTTAAAAAAACTAATTTTTTGGCTACTAATAGGTTTTGTTATTTTATTCATTTTCAGACTTATGTATGGCTATACGAAGACTTTTGATGATACGCCTAACCAAACTCAATTTTTTGAGAGTATTTCTAGCCCAAAAAGAAATTATGCGACAAAAAAATATCAAGTAAAACCAAGTGGTGGCAATCAGTCTGCCATAAAAGTGGATCAGAAATATGAAAAGGTAGCGGAAATTAAGACTAAATCATTTGATTTTGAAAAAGAAGAGAAATCTTCAAGAAAAACAATTGAAAAGCTTGATGCTTTAATACAATTTGAACAGAAAAGTGGCAATAAGGGTTATCGAAAACTGAATTTGGTTATTGGTGTGCCGCCCGAAAATTTTGATACCTTATATGTAGAGTTAATAAAAATTGGAAAAGTTCAAGCAAAGCAAATAACTAAAAAAGACAAGACAAATGAGTATAAAGAGCTTAATGCTAAAAAACAATCATTAGAGAAAATCAGAACTTCATTGATTGAGCTAAAATCTAAAGGCGGAAAAATTGATGAATACATGAGTTTAGAAAATCGCATTCTTGAAATTGAGCAACAACTGCAAGAACTTGGCGTTAGTCTTGGCGATTTTGATGATGAAAATGAATTTTGTACGGTGCAATTTTCGCTTTTGGAAGGCAAAGAAGTAAAAATTGGCACAATGCAACGAATAAAAGTAGCATTAGAATGGACTATTGATGTGTATATACTAATGATGATGATGCTATTTTTCTTGACATTATCGGCTTATTTCCTATTACTTGGAGTCGATAAATTAAAGCTAATTCAACATATAATCAACCGAAAAGAATAACGACTATACAATATTTCGTAGAGCCTTTGCATTGCAAAGGCTCTTTTTTTGTTTTAGGTTGTGCTGTTTCAAAATGGCCTAAACCAGTTTGAAGGTATCATATACCAAAGACGATAAAACATCGTTTAACTTCATGCCTACTGCTTGGCACTCTGGATAGTTTCCACTTTTTCATGCTGTTCAAAAGATGTTTGCTATGACACAAAGTCGGCAGTTTTTTTAGGCTAAACATTTTGGGTGTAAAAAGCTTGCTTATATTTTGGATATTTAACAAGAAAGTGCTATTATTGTTTGTATAAAATAATAGAAGAATATACCAGCATGAGTTTTTAACTCGTGCTAAACTAAAGTGGTAGCTTTTAGCTACTTATTTCTTCAATTCAAAGGTGTTTGGTAGTTAAAAACTACCCTTTTGATGTGATACGAGTTGAAAACTCGCACCTGTTTGAGAATTAATAATTCTACACAATGTCCAGAGAAATTACAAACTATAAAGTGTTATCATTGTGATGTTTTTCCAATAAATAAATAACAATGTGCCAATTTAATTTACTGATAATAGATAATAAATCGAAAGCTGAAAATTTGAAAGATTTGTTCTTTAAAAATGGTTTTGGGTATAATGAGTTAGATAACAAAAATTTACAAAGCCAAATTGGAAGAACAAAAAAGATAATTCTAACTACAAAAAATGAATGTGATTGTGGTTCTGTAATTGGATTAAATCAGCATGATTCGAATGCAAATATTGATATAGAAAAAAAGAGGAAAAAGCTAAGAAAAAAGAAATGGTCAGCAGTAAAGATTGAAAGATATTTATCCGACATATTAAAAGAGCAAAAGAAAGTGATGGCAACAGCAGAATTAAAAAAAGAAGCAGAAGAAAACAATTGGATAAGAATTGCAGAAGGGCTTATCAATCGAAAAGTGCAATTTGGCATTTTATACCACCATTTTAGCGGATTACTTGAAGATGAAACGATTGAAATAGAAAAAATCAATCAAATTCCAATGACATTTTTAAGTAAAGGCAAATTGAGAGATTTTAAAGAAAATCAATTGAATTGGATAACGAGATAAACTAAAAATACAAATATTTTGTAGAGACTTTGCATGCAAAGTCTTTTTCGTTATGCTGTTTCAAAATGGCATAAAAAAGCTTGTTTATATTTTGGGTTTTTAACAAGATAGTGTTGTTATTGTGATGTTTTTGTATAAAACAATATTAAAAACTATTTTTTTAATTAAAATATGGAACTTTTTTAGAATGGAAATAGTTTATTACATAATTCTATTGGATAAAAAGTGAATAAATGCTAACAAAAGTAATAGATTTAATTTCTAAATCAAATGATAATAACGGAAAAATAGCCTTAAATTTGATTAAATATCTTTTAACATTGGTATTTTCAGGAATAATTTATAGTTGGTTTTTTGGAAGTTTTGAATTAATACCACTAAAAGATTTTGATGAAATATTGAAATTTTGTTTGAGTGGAAATTTTATAAAACCTTTGTTAATATTCATAATTGTTTGGCATTTATTTTATACAGTACTTGAATTAATTATATCACAATATGTTATATCAACAGTAAATTTTTTTGCTTGGCTTACTAAACAGCTAAAAGTTGTGAAATTCGATAACTCACCCAAAGTATTAAAAATTGCTTATCAATCACTATTTAAGGCGTTAGTCAGAATGTCTTTTTTTAGATATGAAGGAAAAATATTAATAATAGGTTATTCATTTCATAAATTTAAAAAAATAATAAAAAATGCTAAAGAAGAAAAAGATATTATTGACATAAACTTTTTTATTCAATGTTTTATAGTTATACTGCAATTAATAGTCCTTTTGTGGATTCTTGATTTGGTAAATGGCAACATTTCATTTGTATTTAATCTTTCAGTAACATTACTTTTAATACTTTCTTTAATAGTGATTTGGTATTTTATTGGCATTGTTTTAGGAATAAGAATGTATGCAATTCCACTTTATGAAGAAATGCTTGAAATGGAGAAGGAAAGTGAAAACTTACTTGAGACTTTAAAAGCAAAACAAGAAAATAATAATGAAATTCCAAAAGATATACTAGAAAGTTCTGAAAATACCAAAATTGAATAAAATAATAAATTAATTTGTAGTATTGTACTTACATTTATTTAGACATACTATTTCAAAAAATAGTATGTCTAAATAGCAACCTGTTTTATGTTTAAACAAAGTTGCTTAAATACTCGTAAAATATTTTCCTAAAAACTAAAAACTAAAAACTCCTAAACCTCACTATAAGCCTCAACAGGCGGGCAAGTACAAATCAAATTCCGATCGCCATAAGTATTATCGACTCTCGCCACACTCGGCCAAAACTTATTGTCTCGCAAATAAGGCAAAGGAAAAGCCGCTTGCTCACGTTCATAACTAAAAGGCCAATCATTTTGCATCAGCATCGCTAAAGTGTGCGGAGCGTTTGTCAAAACATTATTTTTGTTATCTGAAATGCCCAATTCCACATCTCGAATCTCTTGCCGTATCGAAATCATGGCTGCTATAAAACGCTCAATTTCCGCCAAATCTTCACTTTCAGTCGGCTCAATCATCATTGTGCCAGCCACAGGAAACGACATGGTAGGAGCATGAAAACCATAATCCATCAAACGTTTGGCCACATCTGTCACATCAATTCCGAAAGCACGTTTGAACGGCCGAAAATCAAGTATCAACTCATGAGCAACACGTCCATTTTCGCCTACATACAACACATCGTAGTATTTTTCTAAACGACTTTTGATATAGTTGGCGTTCAAAATCGCATATTCAGATGCTTTTTTCAAACCTTCATTTCCCAACAATTTGATATAAGCATAAGAAATCAGCAAAATACTCGCACTACTCCACGCTGCCGAAGAAACCGCACTAATAGCTTTATCAGACTTTTTTGCTGCAAAAATATGAGTAGGCAAAAATTCGGCTAAATGTGCCGCTACGCAAATCGGCCCCATGCCAGGCCCGCCACCGCCGTGTGGAATACTGAAAGTTTTGTGCAAATTGAGGTGGCAAACATCTGCTCCAATCGTAGCTGGACTCGTCAAACCTACTTGTGCATTCATGTTCGCACCATCCATATACACTTGGCCGCCATGCTGATGTATGGTTTCGCAAATTTCTTTTATCGGTTCTTCAAAAACGCCATGTGTCGAAGGGTAAGTAATCATTAAAGCCGCTAAATTTTCGCTATGTTTTTCGGCTTTCGCTTTCAAATCAACGACATCAATATTACCATTTTTATCGCATTTCACCACAATCACTTTCATGCCAGCCATTACTGCACTAGCAGGATTTGTGCCATGAGCCGACGAAGGAATAATTGCAATATTTCGATGTGCATTGCCTTGTGCCAAATGAAAAGCACGAATAACCATCAAACCAGTATATTCACCTTGAGCTCCAGAATTGGGCTGCAAAGAGCAAGCATCAAACCCTGTAATATCGCATAAATGCTGTTCCAATTCCGTAAAAATTTGCTGATAGCCAGCCGCTTGTTCCATTGGCACAAAAGGATGAATTTGGCTAAAAGATTCGTAGCTCAAAGGCATCAATTGCGTTGTTGCATTGAGTTTCATGGTGCAAGAACCGAGCGGAATCATAGAGTTTGCCAACGACAAATCACGATTTTCTAGCTTTTTCAAATACCTTAGCATTTGCGTTTCAGAGCGATGTGTATTGAAAGTTGGATGTTGCAAAAATGGACTTTTTCGCTTCAAATTTTCATCAATTACATCGCTAAAAATTTCAGTCGCTATCGAAATTTCATCAGTATAAACATCAACGGCTTCTGCGAAAATCTGAACAATGCGTTTTACATCTTCTATGGTGCAAGTTTCGTCTAACGAAATACCTATCAAATCGCTATCTTCAAAATATCTGAAATTCACTTCATCAAAATCTGCTACTCGCCTTACACGCAAACCAGAAGTCGTTGTATGTTTTCGCAAATCAATCAAAAGTGTATCGAAAAACTGCTCATTGACTTGCTTGTAACCCAATTTTGTGAGTTGTTCGTGTAGCAAAGTCGTCAGATTTTGAATGTTTTGTGCAATATTCGTTAGGCCAGCAGCACCATGATACACCGCATAAGCACCTGCAATAATCGCTAACAAAGCTTGTGCTGTGCAAATATTAGAGGTTGCTTTTCCTCTTTTAATGTGTTGTTCTCTTGTTTGGAGAGCCATACGATAAGCTGGCTCACCATTTTTGTCGAGCGAAATGCCGATAACACGGCCTGGAATTTCTCTAATATATTTGTCGCTAGTCGCAAAATAAGCAGCATGAGGGCCGCCATAAGCCATAGGCACGCCAAAGCGTTGAGTAGTACCAATCGCAATATCAGCTCCCCAAGCGGCAGGCTCTTTCAAAAGGCAAAGGCTCATTAAATCGGCAGCCGCTATTACAAAAACATCGGCTTGATGAGCAGCATGTGCCAACTCTTCATAATCATAAATCGCTCCTTCGGCAGTAGGATATTGCAAAAGACAGCCAAATGTATTGTCATCGAAAGTAAAATTTTGGTGAGCAGTTATTTCTAGTTGAATGCCAAGCGGTTCGGCACGAGTTTTTAAAACGTCAATAGTGGTAGGTAGGCAATTTTCGGAAAGGAGAAAACGAGTAGCAGGATTTTTTTTCTTTCGCTTATTTTTTATTCTATAAGTCATCAGCATGGCTTCGGCGGCGGCAGTACCTTCATCTAGCAGCGAAGCATTGGCGATTTCCATGCCTGTAAGGTCTGAAACCATCGTTTGAAAATTGAGCAAAGCTTCCAATCTTCCTTGAGCAATTTCGGCCTGATAAGGCGTATATTGTGTGTACCAAGAAGGATTTTCAAAGATATTTCGCTGAACAACACTTGGCATAATTGTGCCGTAGTAGCCCAAACCGATATAAGAACGCCACAATTGATTTTTGTTGGCAATCTTTTTGATGTCTTTCAAATATTCAAACTCGCTTTTGGCAGGCAAAGCAGGCAGCTCTTTTTTTAGCCTAATACTTGCAGGCACAGTTTGCTCAATGAGTTGTTCGATACTAGACAGTTGTAGTTCGTCCAACATTTTTTGGGTTTCAATAGCGTTTGGGCCGATATGGCGATGCAGAAATTGAGTATTCACTTGCATTATTTTTTTGTGATA
>JBMZCV010000072.1:0-23056 GCA_049613665.1 Chitinophagales bacterium
TTTAGTAACAGCAAAAAAATAAGTTCACGATTTGAGGCAGAGATTTTTTGAGTTACAAGGCGAAAAACACAGTCATAGCCATAGCTACGGCGAGGCTTTTCAACGAAGTAGGTCAGAAAATGTCAAACGCAAATAAGGAAGTTATTTTTTGAGCGTTACTTAGCACTTAATTTTTTTGGCTAAGAAAAATCATGTATAAAATAACAACAACCGAAATACAAAAAGGAAAAGTCACAAAATTCCAAATTGAAGAAGCAGGTAGAAAGTTAAATTTCAACGATTTTATGCAATTGTTGCAAAGTTCTTTTGCTTTTCGAGCTTTTTTTATCAATTTGTTGAAAAATAGCAATTATGAAGCTTATTTTTTTGAAGTCAAAGCTATCAATTTTCAAAAACGAACCCATGATTTTGAATTTGTATTGGTTCACAGCACGATTTTGCCACGCATAAAAGCGAACAAATCATTTTTTCAGCCATATTTTGATGATGAAAAAACGGTTGTTTCCTTTCCAAATTTGGGAAAAGATGCGGAGTTAATTGTGCCAACTGCTTTGAGCAATGATAAAAACTATGCTCATTTGGCTACTTTTGTGCGAAATGCACCCATGAATCAAGTACACGATTTTTGGCAAAAAGTGGGTCAAAAATATGAAAAAGCTACTGCTGATTCTGCTACAAAATGGCTAAGTACGGCTGGTTTGGGCGTTTATTGGCTACATGTCAGAATAGACACTCGCCCAAAATACTATCGTTATCAAGCCTATAAAACCATTGGGTAAAACATCTTTTTAAGTTTTCTTTTTTATAAATAAAAAATAGGAATGAGCCACGTTGCCAAAAGCCAAACAATGATAGTGAGAAAGCCACCAACTTTTATAAAATCCATAAAAGTATATTGTCCAACGCCATAAACAAGCGTATTGGTTTGGTAGCCAATAGGTGTTGCAAAACTCGTGCTTGCAGCAAACATAACCGTAACAAGAAATGCTTTAGGGTCTAAGCCAAGTTGTTGAGCTATCGTAATGGCAATAGGTGCAAGCAACACTGCGGTGGCATTATTGGACATAAAACTCGTCAGAACGGTAGTGATAAGAAAAAGAATAGAGATAATAAAGCGTGGTGAGGAAGCATCGCCAGCCAAATACAAAATGCCATCTGAAATAAGCTCACTTGCTCCTGTATTTTGAACAGCCGTGCCAAGTGGCAAAATGCCTGCCAACAAAAATATAACTCGCCAATCCATTTTTCTATATATATATCTGATTGATACGCATTCAGTTACCAACAACAACACAACACCTGTTAGCGATGATACCACAATAGGCAAAACATTGAAAGCGGCTAAAAGTATGACAACCAAAACGATAACTGTCGACAATAACATTTTGCTATGTCGCAGGTTTTTCTTTTTTACTTTTTCTAAAACAATAAAATCTCTAGAGTTATAAAAATTATTTAAATGAGTACGTCTAGCTTCTAACAATAGCACATCTCCAAATTGAATTTCGACATCTGATATGCTTTTAGAAACCGAAATGCCGCTTCGCCGTAGAGCCAAAGGAATAGCCCCAAAAGCTTTTCTAAAATCGACATCTTTAATCGCTTTTCCCACCAAAAAAGAATTTTGCCCAATAACTGCCTCAAACAATACCGCATCTTCTGAAGTCAATTCAGCATTATCAAATTTAGTTGTTTTTTTAATCTTAATATCTTTTCCTTCTTGCAATTCTAACAAATCATCTAAATTTGCTTTAATCAACAACAAATCATTTTCACGAATTGCCTCCACTTGTTCTGGCAACCAAACATCTCCTTCTTCTCTAGTAATTTCCAAAACTTTTACCTTATATCGCTTCACCAACTCCGTATCTTTCAAAGGCTTTCCAATCATAGAAGAATCTCGCCTCACTTCAATTTGCGTCAAGTATTTATTCACATCATAATCTTCTGTTAGTATTGGAGCATCTTTTCGCCTTTCGGGAATAATTCGCCAACCAATGAGCAGAATATAAACCAAAAAAGCCAAAAACAGTATAAAACCTAAAGTGGTAAATTCAAAAATACTAAAAGCTTTACCGTATTTTTCTTCATAAACCGCACTGACCAAAATATTTGTCGATGTGCCAATAATAGTGCAAGAGCCGCCAATCATGGCAGCAAAAGAAAGAGGCATTAGAAATTTTGAAGCACTTGTATTGGCATATTTCGACAATCTCATCACAATTGGAAGAAATATGGCTACAATAGCCGTATTGTTCATAAAAGCAGATAAAAAAGCTACCAAAATAAGTGTTAATAGTAGTATTTTTATATCGCTTTCTCCTGTGATGCGTTCTAGTTGTTCGCCCATATAATTGACTACTCCAGTGCTTTGCAACCCTAAACTCAATACTAGGAGTGCAAAAACCGTAATTGTTGCTACATTGCTAAAGCCAGCAAGCCCTTCTTCGGGGCTTACTATGCCTGTGAGCATCAAAGCAACCATAACACATAAAGCTGTTACATCAGCAGGAATAATTTCGGTCGCAAATAAAATGATTGCTAAAACAGTAATAGTTAGGACTATAAACATTGCAAAATTTATTTATTAGAGGCTGTTTTAAATTTTATTTTTGATGCTAAAAAAGCCAAATCATAACACTCAAATGGCCTCTTAAAGTTACTTGATGGAAAAGATAAACATTTACAATTGTAGGAAAGAGATGCTATTTTTCATCTATCAAAAAGTGTAATGCTATTTTTTTTTGTTAAAAAAACAAACTTTTTCAGCCTCAAAACAACAGATAAACAATTACAAAAAAAGAAAAAGTAGTAAGCTTATGATGGCATTTTTTCTTTTAAGTGTCTAAGCAAATGTAGTCTTTTTGTTTGAATTTTGCAATTTTTTAAATCGCATCATTGCTTTTTAAGAATAAAATAATTTTTGTAAAATTATGCTAGTTTTACTTTTTTATTAAATGTTATAAAAACAAAAGTCATATTTTTGTATAAATAAAAAAAATTTAGCAAAAAACATGCACAAAAAATAAGGAATATCTATAGTTTGTGCGTTTCTATTAGTGTACCAAAGACATTACTGTTTTTTTAAACCTTACCTAAGTAGTCTGAACAAGTTTATGTTACAAATAGAGGCAAATAACATGCTGAAATTAAAACGTGAGCATCGAAGTAGTCCTACTTATCAAATAGTGCTTGGCACTTAATACGTTAATTTTTTTAAACATACAAAGATGACACAAGTTAATTTTAGTTATGGAAATGCAGCTTTAGCATTAAACAAAAATAAAAAGTTTATTGCTATTAAAACCACAAATGGGCAAATGTTGCCTGAAACAGAAGAGATTGAACGAGATATATCTTTATTTACGCCTCAACTCGATGAGTTTCGCTTATATCCTGTCTGTTTGAGCGATGGTACACGAGCCATAGATAGCAGCGAAGAAGCTACCGCCGAAGATATAAGCCGAACTGTAAACGAATTGCAAGCACAAGAAAATGTTTCGCAAGCAGCTTACTTATATTATGATGCAGAAGATACTGCCGAAACTCCCGTATTGCCAAATGGTGAAATTTATATCATTTTTAAAGAAAATACTAGCCGTGCTGCCTGCATTACTTTGTTGCGACAAAATCATTTGAACATTCTCGAAAAAAGAGACAAAAAAACCTATATTGTTGCAATCAATTCGGCAGAAGCAAATATTTTTCAAGTAGTCGAAAATCTGCAAAATGCCAGCGAAGTAGCTATTGCCGAGCCAGATTTGGTTATGCCTGTATCTTTAAATGATATTTCACTTCCTACCGATGACCTTATGCAAAGTCAATGGCACTTGCGAAATACAGGAAGTCATGCTCCGTGGCCTGCTTCGCTTTTTTCGGTTGGTGCTGATGCCAAAATCATTGATGCGTGGGAAGAAATCGGCAATTTGGGCAGCAATAGCATTACGGTTGCAGTAATTGACGATGGTTTCGACATCACTCACCCAGATTTGAAAGGCAATGGCAATAAAATTGTACAGCCTTGGAATTTCAGAACAAATTCGCCCAATGTGATGGCTACGGCTACCGAAACACATGGTACGCCTTGTGCTGGCTTGGCCGTAGGTGCTGCCAATGGAAGTGGTATTGTGGGAGCAGCACCAAATGCTCGCCTTATGCCTATTCGGTTTTCGAGTCTTTCGGATATGCAAGTGGAACAATGGTTCAATTATGCAGCCCTCAATGGTGCAGATGTCA
The DNA here is from genome assembly GCA_049613665.1 of Chitinophagales bacterium. Taxonomy (GTDB): domain Bacteria; phylum Bacteroidota; class Bacteroidia; order Chitinophagales; family UBA2359; genus JBMZCV01. The sequence continues at coordinate 4,237 of JBMZCV010000072.1, forward strand.
TCAGTTGTAGTTGGGGATTTGCTTCTGTAACAACGCCACTTTCTACACGCAAAATAAATGCTATCAGAGCTTGTGCCACAAATGGCCGAAACGGAAAAGGTTGTGTTATTGTTTTTGCAGCAGGAAATGAAGGCAGACGCATCAACAATGATGACCCAAATTTAATTGTTGGCTTTGCCACACACCCAAATGTTATTTCGGTAAGTGCGTCCAATAGCAAAGATTTGAGAGCAAGTTATTCTAATTTTGGAACACAAGTAACAGTTTGCGGCCCTTCTGGTGGTTCTGGTGGTGCTTTTGTCACTACGGCAGACCTGACAGGCACAAATGCTCAGGGAGCTTATTTAGGCTTTCACCAAACAGATTATACCGCAAGTTTTACAGGTACATCAGCTTCTTGCCCTATTATTGCAGGTATTTGTGGGCTAGTTTTGTCGGCAAATCCGACTTTAAAATCCGAAGAAGTAAAAGAAATCATACAAAATACTGCCGATAAAATTGGTGCAGCAGCTTCTTATATCAATGGTCATTCGATGTTTTTTGGCTATGGCCGCATCAATGCACAAAAAGCCGTAGAAGAAGCCGCCAATATGGAAGGAGGTATTCACTATCAAAGTAGCAAAAACTTGCACCCTGATGCAGCTTTCGCAGTACCTTTGAAAATGACAGGCCGTGCAGTTAGTTCCAAAAATTTGCAATCCAATGAAGATGCTATCTTTAAGGTAAATGTTTTGCCCAACAAGTTGGAGTTTAAAATCGTTGGTTTGTCTGGCGTAAACAACTTTGATTTGTATGTCAAAAAAGACGACGTGCCTACAACAGATAGTTTTGATGCGAAAAGTACTGCTGTAATCACTAATGAAACTCTAACAATCGACAATGTTTCGAAAGGTGACTACTATGTGCGTGTCAAAAATATGAGTGGCAATGGCATTTTTAGACTATATGTTACTCAAAAATAAGTAGTCAGACAAAAATATACATCTCGTTGAAACTAACACGCTGAACATAAATGCGTTAGTAACCAATCGACCGTTTATTGAATAGTACTTGGCACTTAAAATCTAAACAGTCTCTTACTGTTTTTCAGAAAAAGTCTGAAAGTTATCTCAACTTTCAGACTTTTTTATTTTTCCAACTCTCCTAATTCAATTCCTTCTGGCTGCCAAAAAATCTTTTCAAAATCCTGAATTTGATTACCCACAATTTCAACACCTTCATTTTCTAGCAACTGCTGCATCAGATTTACGCCATTGAAATGATGCTTGCCTGTCAAAATACCCAAACGATTGACGACTCGATGAGCTGGTACAGGTATATCCTGCTTGTGCGAATTATTCATTGCCCAACCTACCATTCGTGCCGAGCGTTTTGCTCCCAAATAAGTCGCTATCGCACCATAAGAGGTAACACGGCCAGCAGGAATATGACGTGCGACAATATATACCTTTTCATAAAAATTATTTTTTTTCATATCTTTTAACATCTCTTTGATTAGTAATAATTTAGGCACTTTTATAATTGTTTTTATTCCTTTTTTTAGAAAAATAATTGCATTTCGCCTTGTATTGATGCTACTAAAAAAAATAAAAAATAGTACTTACCCAAAAGTTGAAATAGTTGTTATAAAGCTAATTATATGTCATTTTGGATTAAAACAAAAAGATACTATATATTGTAATCGCATTATCGTATAACTATTCTTATTTAAAAAAAAAGGTTGACAAATATTGATTAAAAAATAACAAATGATTTTGCATGTTTTTAAAGTGTCGAACAGCTCAAATTTAAGAATGTTTACTAATGTTATAGTATCTTTGCTTCAACAGCTTTATTTTTTTAAGTAAAAAAGTAAGCACATTACAAAACAAAAAATAAAGTGCTAGAAAAAAATGCCCAAATCATTGAGATTAGTAAAGATACGATAATATTATTCCAACTTGGTTATGTAGTCTCCAAAATTTTGGGACAAATATTTAATTGCATTAAGAAAAATTCACATTTAAATTTCAAACACTATACAATAACAAATCATGCTTTTAAAGAATGAAAAAATAAAATTAAGCTATTAATACTTAGTATATATTTTGCATTAAAATAACTGTAAAATAAAAATACATAAAAATTTAAAAAAGCTTCTTTTTTTTTAAGGAAAAAAAAGATTTAGAGGCTCTAATATTATAGAAAAGCATAAAATTCAATTTTATCATTTAAATTCAATTAGCATGAAATTTTTATCTCTTTTATCTCTATTTATGTTCTTAATCACTCAAAATGTAGTTGCCCAAAATGGCTGCATTGGTTTTGAATCGTCACACATTGGTTATTATGGTGGTTCAACTGGATATACTCCAGGACAAACCATTTTTACGACACAAGGTGTTGATGTTTCTATACAGCCAATGACTTATGCAACAGGAGGCACTAGCTTTGATGCTCTTGATATATATACGCCAAGTTGGACAGGCATTGGTGCTGATATTGTTGCTCTTCCAAGCAATATAAACATGGTATTTAACTTTTCAAGCTTGCCACAGCAAGTATCGCAAGTAAGTTTTTCGTTTGGCGACGGTGGTGGCCAAGAAAATATTTCGGTCAATGGAAATAATGTTTGGATTGGCGATATAGAAAATGCACCAATGAATATTGCACCAAATGTTACCCTTCAAGTAAGCAGCTTTCCTACACAAACAGGTATTATTGGAACAGCCGTTTTCACAGGCTTTATAGATGAGCTTTGGATTGGTGGCCAAGAAATGGAAATAGACGATATTTGTTGGAACTATGCTGCCGAAAATTGTATTAGATTTGAAGGTATTGCAACAGGCGATTACAATTCAAGCGCATATAGTCCAGGTGATGTCATTTATACTGAAAATGGCGTACCGATGTCTTTAGAAACATTTGAATGGATGAGCGGTGGTAGTGGTTTTTATTCTTTGTTTATCAACAATCCAAGTTGGTCGGGTTTAGGTTTTGGAAATGTAGCAAGCCCAAATAACATCAACGTGAAATTTGATTTTACACAATTACCCGAAACGCCTGCTTATATAAAACTTGAATTTGCAGATGGTGGCGGACACGAAAACATTGCAGTCAATGGCAGCCCTTTGTATGTCGGAGAATTGACCGATTTGCCAAGTAATTATTTTCCAAATGTATATGCTTCTACTGTGACAACAGGTCTTTATTCAGGCATTTTGGAACTAACAGGCGATATTCATACTCTAACCATTGGCGGCCAAGAACTTGAAATGGATAATATATGTTGGGAATATGCTTCTGACTATTGCATTGAGTTTGAAGGCTTAACACCTAATGATTATTATGGCGGTTTATCTGGCCAAAGCGTAGGCGATGTTTTTTATATGGAAGATGGCGTGCCTGTTTCACTCCAAAATTTTACCGACAATTTTGGCACATTATTTTATGATGCTTATGTTACAAACCCAAGCTTCTTAGGCATAGGTTGGGGAAATGTTGTGTTTCCTAGCAATGTAAGCTTGCAATTCGACTTTTCTGGTTTGGCAGGAGGCTATGTTTCTGCTCTTAGCTTTGAATTTGCAGATGGTGGTGGCAATGAAAATATTGCAGTAAATGGCGAAACATTGTATATCAACGAACTTATAGATGCTCCTATGAATATCGCAAATGGTGTAACATTGAGCTTTATGCAAGTAAATGGCAGAGGAACAGCTTATTTGAACGGAAATATACACACTTTGCTCATCGGTGGACAAGAATTGGAAGTAGATAATTTTTGCTTCTCGCCAGCCGTTGTATCTTGTGCTACACCAACCAATTTGCAAGTAACCGAAGCAACTTCTACAACAGCACTTTTCACATGGAACGCTGTAAATGGTGCTTTTGCTTACGACTTTCAAGGAAGAAAAGTAGGCAGTACCAATTGGGGAAATGCAACGGTAAGCCTTCCTGAAACTTACAATTTAGGCCCTCACTCGCCTAATCAAGCATACGAATGGCGTGTAAGAACGGTTTGTGGCAACGGAACTTCGGCATGGTCGCCTATTCAAACTTTCATAAGTCCAGCTTGCGTTGCTCCTGAAATGCCTATGAATTTGCAAGCAGTATTTGAGCCAAATGGCTGTAATACTTTGCGTTTGCAATGGGAAGCCGTAGCAGGTGCGACTTCTTATCGTTTGGCAGGCAAAAAAGATAACCCAAATGCAGCTTGGAAAACATGGGATTTGACAGATACTTATCGAGATTTCAATAATATTCCGACTGGCAACAACTACCGTTGGACAGTGCAAGCTTTTTGCGAAACGGAAGGTTCTGGTTGGGTATCGCCAACGCCAGTATTTACTTTTAATAGCAATTGTTTAGGAAAAGTAACAGGCGAAGACCCTTTTGCGACTAGCGAAAAAGCAAATATTTCGGTTTTTCCAAATCCTGCTAAAAATATAGTAACAATCAGCAGCGATTTGACAAACGAAGATATTAGTGTAGAGGTTTTTGATATTATCGGTCGCAAAGTGTTGAGCCAAAAAGGAAACGATATGCTACGTCTTGATATTGGTCATTTGGAAGAAGGCTATTACATGTTGCAAATCAATACGGTTTTGGAACAAAAAACAGAAAAATTATTTATTCAGCGATAAAGTGCTAAGAGGCTGTTTAAATTTTGTTTTTGATGCTGAAAAAGCTAGATTTTTTGTTCAAATTGATACTTTTTTGAGTGGCATAGCACCGCTACGGCTCGAAAAAGAGGGAAAATTTGCTTTTTTTAAGCCAAAGGATAGAATTTAAAAAGCCTCTAATGTAAGCTACTTTTTTAGAGTGTCAGATGCTATTTTTTTAATGGCGTTTGGCATTTTTTTTTGTTAATTTTTTATAACAACAGTTCAGACATTTATACATTTTTTTATCAAAGGTTTAAACATACTATTTTTTTTAGGCTAAGGCGACCAATATTTGCAAATTTAATGGCCCTTTTGAACTGAAAAATAGTATGTTTCCCTTGCCAAAAAGTGCTTTTTATTATATCTGGAAATTGTTATAAAAAAATATCCGAACCATTGTTATAAAAGTACAAGATTATTATATCTTTACAAAGCAAGCACCTCAAACAACACTAAAAAAGCACTATGACAGCGTTCCTAATCATCAGCAATACGGTTTTATTCAGCATTATCAGCCTTGTACTCCTGCTTGTTTTTGCGTTCAAACTATTGGCGAGAATCCACAAATGGCGTGAACACCGAAATTTTCCTATCGCAAAAGCCTTGCAATATCTATTTTTCGCTTTCCTTTCTATCACCGCAATTTGGGGATTTCTATGCGATTTGATAGTGCAGTTTCTCAATACACAAGTGGAAGGCACACCTTTCAAAGAGCAAAGCGAACTTATTCCGCTAGTGGCTTATGGCATTTTCGCTGTGGTGACTTATGGTATCATTCATTCTTTTTATGGCTATTTAGATACGGCGGCTCACAAAGCAAATAAAAATACTTTTGGTGGCAAAAAGAAGAATACGCCAACGCCTCCGCCAGATATTAGCGACAAAAAACTGCCTGTTATTTTTCATGAGCGTATCAAAGCTTTGTTTGAACTAAAATATAAAAAGCGAAAACTCGAATTGACACACGATAGTCATTTGAATGTCTTATATGGCGAATTTAAAGATGGCGTACATCATCAAATTTTTGTGATAAAATGCGAAGCAGGCCACAAAAGCCTTGACGAAAATGATGTAAGGCAGATTTATAAAATATTGAACGATTATAGCGAAGATATTTTTCCAAAACTACCCAAAAATAAAGTTAATAATTTTTATGTTTTGCTTGAAAAAGGCGATTTTCAAAAGCAATGCCCGCTTGATTTGTTGCTAGTGACAGAAGCCGAATTTCTGACAAAACATCTCATAGATTTTACGCCTTATCTCGAAAAAGTGGTGTATGAGTTTGAAAATAATCCATTGCCTTTTTCTATCGCAAAGAAAAAATATACTTTGCATCACACTTTTATTCCACCAAAATTTAATGGCGGCCAAACAGATTTGAAGGCTTATATCGACGATTTTTTGCAGGAAAAAAGCAAAAAGCAGTTGGCGATTTTGGCAGACTATGGCATGGGCAAAACCTCTTTTCTGCGATATTATACCTATATCTTGGCAAAAGAAGTCTTGGAACAGCCGCAAAATATGCAGCGTATTCCAGTCTTTATTTCGCTCACCAATATGTCGCCTATGCACGCAGGCATTACCGACAAATGCAAGCTTTTTGTGGCCAATGAGTTAGATGTCAATTATCAGCTTTTTGAAACACTTATCAACAATGGAAAAATTGTTTTTCTGCTCGATGCTTTTGATGAAATGGGTTTTATCAACACGAAAGACAGGCGTTTTGAGCAACTAGACAGCATTTTTCAGTTGGCTACCGACCATAACAAACTCATTATTTCTGGCCGCCCAAGTTATTTTCCAAACGAATTTGAGCAAAAAGAGAGTTTGAATATACAAAGTTTTGTAGAACAACAATTGCCACAAGAGCGTCCATTTACACAAAAAGTTGAGTTAGAAGAAAGTAGCGAAACGGATATAAAAACGGCATTGTTGAAATATTATAGTGAAGCGGAAACAGTAAAATATCTGCAATTTATACAAAGCAACAAAAGTATTTTAGATGTATGTAAGCGGCCGTCTCTATTGCATATTGTGCGAGAAATGTTGCCGACTTTGATAAATGATGAAAAGAAAAAACAAACGGCTGCTCAACTCATGCAGCTATATACGAAACACTGGGTAGAACGACAGCTAGAAAAAGGCGATAAGACACGAAAGCGAAAAGGTATTGTTAGTATTTTTGATGACAAAATGAATAGAAACGAAAAAGAAGCTTTTATTTTAAGCTTTTTTACCGATTTGGCAGGAGAATATTATACAGATAGTAGCGGAAATGTGAATTTAAGCATAGAAGAAGTAGAAAAAGTATTAGCACCAAAGCTAGAAGAATTGGAAATTACGGACAAAGATGAACAAAAAAGTGCCTTGCTAGAAATGCTAACAGGCGGTTTCATAGAACGCCTTGATGATAGCTATAAGTTTGTGCATAAGCCTTTTTATGAGTATTTTGTGAGTAGAAAAATAGTAGAACTGCTAGTTACAAAAGATAGAAAACACGCTTTATTGCAAAAAGACTGGACTATAGAAATTATTGATTTACTTTATGATGCGGAGGAACTAGACGATAAAAAAGAAGAAGCCGAAAGAGAGAAAATACCTTTACTCTTATATATGATGTATTCTAAAACAGGAGCGAAAATAAGAGCTGGTTTGTTTAGACTTTGGGCAAGATTTTGGTATGCTACAAGTGGTAATATGCTTAGTATCATTCCACTTTTCTTAATAGTAATTTTATTAAGTTTTTCTTTAGAAATGTCTTTTGTTAAGGAAAGTGTTTTAATAAAAAATATTATATTGTTATTGGTATTGGTATTGGTATTGTTATTGGTATTGGTATTGGTATTGTTATTGGGACCAGTATTGTTATTGTTATTGGGACCGATACTGGTATTCGTATTGGTATTGTTATTGGAATTGAGATTGGAATTGGGATTGGGATTGGGATTGGGATTGGGATTGGGATTGGACTTCTTATTTGTATTACTATTGGTATTGGTATTGGGAAAAACATTTTATTTAAATATAAGACTTCATCTTTTTAGAAAAAGTTTATTAGCTAATGCCTTTTATACTTCATTTCTAAAACAAAATATATTTGCTATTACAAGTCATTTTTCCATTTTTTTTCTAGTAGAAAGTTTATACAAATATTCTACATCTAGCTACCAAAATATTGATTTAAAAAGGCCTTTTAGTTTTTATGCTTTTGCAAACGAGCAAACAATTATAGATAGTCAAATTCATTTATTAGCCTATACTTTTTTTGATTGCCATATAGAAAATACTATTTTAAAAGGAAGAGTGATAGAATTGTGTTTTTGGAAAACAAGTTTCCAACAAGTAGATTTTTCAGAACTTCGTCCTTTATTTAAGCCTTTCTTTAGATTTCAAATTAGCTATCTTTCAGATGAACAAATAGATGAATACAGTTTTCAATCTTTGCTTACCTTTATCAAAAAATACGATTTGAAAGTAGGACTTAATATTTCTGGTGATGATTGGCTAATGGAAAAATTGAAAGCAGAAGGAGTGCAAGAATTTACAAAAGTATTGCATTTCAGAAAAAGGTAGAAAGTTTTTTTGAAAAATTTAAATAGCTTGTTAAAACCTATTTTATCTTAATTTAAGTTAAAAGCTTGCAAGCTTGCATATTTAGGGTTATCTTTGACAACAGACATATCAAACCTTTTTCGGTTTTTGGTGTTTAAAGTATGGAAATACTGAAAAAGTGTTTTCACAAAAAAATAATAATTCAATCACAAATTTATTTTCTTAGAGATGAAAAAATTAATGGCTATCGCATTCGTTTTATGTACTTTCGTTATGTTTAGTGTTTCGGCTCAATCGGCGAAAAAAACAGAATGCAAAAAAGGAGCAAAATCAGCTTGTTGTGCTAAAAAAGCAGCAGCAGCGGCAGCAAATGGTGATGTAAAAGTGCAAAATGCAAGTTTAGATGCTACTCAAACTGCTGGTAAAAAAGCATGTACGAAAGCAGAAAAAGCAGCTTGCACGAAAGGAAAAAAAGCATGTACGAAAGCAGAAAAAGCGGCTTGTACAAAAGGAACTAAAGCAGCAGCAAATGGTGACTTAAAAGTACAAAACGCAAGTTTAGACGCTACAAAATCAGCAGCAAAACCAGCGTGTAAAAAAGGTGACAAAGCAGCGTGTAAAAAAGCATGTACTAAAGGTGCAAAAGTACAAAATGCAAGTTTAGACGCTACAAAACCAGCATGTAAAAAAGGTGACAAAGCAGCTTGTAAAAAAGCGTGTACTAAAGGTGCAAAAGCTGACGCAACAAAAGCATCTACTGGTGTAAAAGTAGGTCTTGCAGCAGCACCAGCAAAAAAAGCTTGTTGTACATCTTGTACAAAAGCTTGTTGTGCAGACAAAGCAAAAGTGAAAAATGCAATGGAAGAAGTGAAACCAGTAGCACCAGCTGCTTCTGAGTCTCCTGTAAAAGTGATTAAAGCATCTAATAGCTTGAATAAATAAAAATAAGCGTTTTTATAACTGCTTATAAAAAAGAAAACTCCCTTTGAGGCAAATGCTTCAAAGGGAGTTTTTTTATATGAAAGTTGTTTTTTTCTGCAAAAAAAATTATGCAAAAATAGCCTGTACTTTTTCAGCCGCTTCTTTCAACAAAATAGCAGACTGTACTTTTAAGCCAGATTCGTCAATGATGGTTTTCGCCAACTCTGCATTTGTACCTTGCAAACGCACAATAATTGGTACATTGATAGCATCGCCCATGTTTTTATAAGCCTGAACAACACCATTTGCTACACGGTCGCAACGCACGATACCACCGAAAATATTTACCAAAATCGCTTTTACATTTGGGTCTTTCAAAATGATACGGAAGCCAGCTTCTACCGTTTCAGCATTGGCAGTACCACCTACATCTAAAAAGTTGGCAGGAGAACCACCCGACAATTTGATGATGTCCATAGTAGCCATCGCCAAGCCAGCACCATTTACCATACAACCCACATTTCCGTCTAGCTTCACGAAATTCAAATTGAATTTGCCAGCTTCTACTTCTGTTGGGTCTTCTTCATGCACATCACGCATAGCCGCCAAATCTTTGTGACGATACAATGCCGATTCATCTAAGCTTACTTTCGAGTCGACAGCAATGATTTTGTCATCAGAAGTTTTCAATACTGGATTGATTTCCACTAAATCAGCATCAATACTAACAAAAGCATTGTATAACTGATGCACAAATTTACGCATTTCCTTGAACGCTTTGCCAGACAAACCTAAGTTGTAAGCAATGCGTTGAGCTTGGAAAGGCAATAGACCTAAACCTGCATCAATCCACTCTTTATGTACCAAATGAGGCGTTTCTTCTGCTACGGCTTCAATATCCATACCACCTTCGGTAGAGTAAATAATCGCATTTTGGCCAGTCGCTCTGTCCATCAAAATACTCATATAAAATTCGCTAGGCTCGCTTTCGCCTGGATAATACACATCTTCCGTAATCAAAATTTTGCGTACCAACTTCCCTTCTGGCCCTGTTTGCGGAGTCACGAGTTGCATGCCTAAGATAGCACCCGCTTTTTCACGCAAATCATCTATTGAATTCGCCAATTTTACGCCGCCACCTTTGCCACGTCCGCCTGCATGAATTTGTGCTTTTACCACAAACCATTCTGTGCCTGTTTCTTCGTTCAAAGCCTTAGCCGCTGCTACTGCTTCTTCTACGGTTTCGGCCACTTTGCCACGCTGAATAGCTACGCCAAATTGATTTAATACGCCTTTTGCTTGATATTCGTGTAAATTCATTAAAATAAGTTTGTATATCTATTAAATTATTTTTATCTCGCTCTGCAAATTGTTTTTCTAAAAAAGCTAAAAGCCTTTCTTAACAAACAATTTATCTGCTTATTTAATTTTGTCGCTAAATTAAGCTTTTATATATCTAAATCAAAAGCGAAAGGCATAATTTTTGAAAAATGTCGGCCGATAGGCTTTCAATTTATTTTTTTGATGGCTAAAATAAGTGCAAAAAAGTGTTAACTTTAAGGTATGCTCATTTCAATGATTCTGACATTTTTTATAACAATTTTCAGTCGAATAAAAAAACACCTTTTGGCAAGGGAAACATACTATTTTTCAGTTCAAAAGGCTATAAAATTTGCAAATAGTGGCCGCCTTAGCCTAAAAAAAATAGTATGTTTAAGTCTTTGATAAAAAAATGTATAAATGTCCGAACTATTGCTCATTTTTTAAAACGAAAAAATAATATGAAGCTTACTTTAGAAAAAAAACGACAAGCAGATACCATTTATTTACTGTTGGCAGCCTTATTTGTCGCAGCTTTAGTATCTTGCAATTTGATAGCCAACAAATTTATAACCGTAAATCTCGGTTTCAAAACTTTTGTGCTATCGGCTGGCGTATTGCCCTATCCTATCACTTTTTTGATTACCGATATTCTGTCGGAAATTTATGGACGCAAAAAAACAAATCGTGTGATTATAGCAGGTTTTTTCGCTTCTATGTTTGTGCTTTTTATTCTAAAACTCGGTGCTGCCTTTCCTGCTATTGCCGATTCACCTGTTAGTGATGAGATTTACAATACAACTTTTAGCAATGCCTGGAAAATCATAATGGCTTCAATGCTTGCATATATTACTGCTCAATTGGTTGATGTGCGATTGTTTCATTTTTGGAAAAAACTCACTCATGGAAAAATGCTTTGGCTGCGAAACAACGCTTCTACCATTTTTTCGCAATTGGTAGATACAGCGCTTGTCGTCACAATTATTTTTATTGGCACAAAAACATTTTCAGAAATTACGCCTATGATTTTCGACGGCTGGCTTTTCAAATCGCTTGTCGCACTCATTGATACGCCTTTTTTGTATGCAGCAACTTGGCTTTTTCGCAAGCATTTTGGTTTAGCTTTTGGCGAAGAATTTAAATAGTTTTTAGTTTTGAGTACATAGTTTTCAGTTGCTTTTTGATGAAAAATAGTATGTCTAAATGTTTCATAACTAAAAATTCAAAATTTAAAACTAAAAACTACGAGTTTGCTCTTGCCTAGAAAAAATAGCATACCTAAATACTTGATAACTAAGAACTAAAAATTTAAAACTACAAATTCAAAACTTCCATATTAGGATTAAGATTATAGACACCTCTTGACTTTCTAACAAATATTTTTTTATTGTATTTATCGGCTCTATTAACCTCATTTTTCGCCAAAATAGAATTGACATATTGTCGTTTTTGGCGATAATCTGGCAAAATATTATCTGGCAAATCTTCAATGTATTCCATCACATCGTCCATACGCAAACCACGCAAAGCAGGTGGGTCATTTGGGCGAATAATATCGTTTCGAATAGCGATAAACATATTGAGCAAAAAGTATTCCATCGTTTTGATACTGATTTTCAAAATTCGTTCATCTGCTTTGATGCGTATATATTGACTTGTGAGTTGTGGATAAATCCTAGTAAACATTTTTGCCTTTAAAGTTTCGCCATAAGCACGCATAGCCGTTTGTAAAGGGGTTTGCCCAATATTATCTACTAATGTAATATCAGCTTCATTTTTCATCAAGTAGTCATACACTCGTTGCGAACCAAATTCTACGGCTATCAAAAGCCCTGTCATATCATCGTCTTTTGCTCTGAAATTTACGCCATATTTAACCACAAGTTTCTCTACACTATTGACTTGATTGTTTTTACACATAGAAAAATATCGCTTTCTATCTTTTTCATACTGTGCCATAAACTGTTTTGCTGGCTTATAAAAATAACGTTTCAGTTCTTTTATCAAATCAATTTGTGCATGTGTTTGGGCATATTCAAACAGTTGTTTGCGAGCTTCAAGGTCTGTCAATTGGTCATTAAAAGCACGTTTTTTAAGCTTTTCTACTTCTTTCGGTGTGAGGTATATCACACCTTTTATGCGGTCTCTAATTTCTCTAGCTTGTTCTAGTTTTCCTTGCAATTCCAATCTTTTTGCTTCGGCCAGCCACTCGTTATCATCAGAAGCTTGCGTATCTAGTTGCAATTTATCTTGCGTTTTTCTCACTTGCAAGAGTTCGAGCAAATCGTGTTTTTTATTTTTTTCAATGATATACAAATTCTTCACAGCACGAGTAAAAGCGACATACAAAGAGTTGATATAAAACTTAAAAGCTTCCAATTCTTTGTTACTTTTGTCTTTTGTGCGAGCAAAAATCATATTTTCGTCTAGCAAATCATCTGGCGAAACACCGCTTGTTATCTCACGAAATATTTTTTCGTTATCTGATATAAAATTGAGCAAAATAATGTTTTCATATTCCAAACCTTTTGCCTCTTGAATAGAAAAAACCAAAGGTGTTTTGAAGTAGCGTTTTACGGCTTCTTTCTGCTCATTATTCATGACCAAAACCGCAAATTTTGTAGAAGATTGCGTTTTTGTGTTGAGTTCTTTTTTGATTTTTTCGTTTTCTTGAAAAAAGTTAATTTCGCCAGACACACTCGAAACCGTATCTATCAAATAGGTGCTTTCTTTGTCGATAGAGCCAAAACGTGCATTTTTTATCTTGAGTAAATCATTAGAAATTTTTGTTATTTGAATAGAATTTCTATAGTTTGTTTTTAGAATGCGAATAAAACTGCCTGTCATTTTGCTCGTGTAAAACATACTTTTCAGCTTTGACCACGAGAAAAAATTTGGATGAACAATTTGGTTTGAGTCGCCACTCAACAAAAAATTATTCATTTTTTTCAAAGATTTTAGAATCAACATCAGTTGTATATTTGTCAAATCTTGCACCTCATCAACTACAATAAAGTCATAAGTTGGGCTTACTTTTTCGAGATAATTGTGTGAAACGATATTGGCATCGTAGTATTTTTTTTCGTTTAAAAAAGCGATATATTTTTCAAAAATATCATACACTTTTTCTCGCTCATCTTTCAGATAAATAGATTGTTTGACTCCTAAATTGACATAATCTTCACGGCTCAAATAGGCTTTATCAATGATAGAACCCGTTAGAACGCCCTTAAATTCTTCAAACAATTTGTAAGGTTCTCGAATTTTATAAGCTTGTTTGTAGCGATTTATCCAACGTTCAAAAGCTTTATAATTGATTTCTTTACCTTTCGGCAGCTTGATACTTTCGATATATTCACGAAACGACAAAAAATCAACTTCTTGTTTTTCGTTTTCATAAGCATTGCTATAATATGTCGTTTGAGAATTTTCGACTAAATAGGAAGAGAGGGAAATATAGGCGATATTGCCACGCAAATATTTCATTTTTTCGAGTGTGAGAGCAGTTTTACCACTACCTGCCGAGCCAATAATAATGAGCGGAGTACTTAGCGAGAAAATTTCTTGCTGCTCGTCGTCTAGCGAAATTACCTTGTCCAAAATGTGAAAAGTCGCTTGTTTGTCATTCAGATATACCATTTTTTGTATATCTTCTGCTACCACATTTTCAGGTTTTCTTATTGTTTTAAAAGCACTTTCTTGTATTTTTGCACCACGCAAAAAACGTGATTTTTCATACCTATGTTGGTGAATGACTTCTAAAAAAAGTAGATATTTTTTGTCTTTGTAGCTCGCAAATTTGAATAATAAACGGTTTGTTTGGTCAAGTTTAGCACGATAAAAGTTGGTATTAGGCATTTTTTTTACATCAGCAGACTTGAAATCGCCTTTTTTTAAAAAATTGCCTACCTTTTCAAATTGCTTTTTTACACCTTTTGTATTTAATTCATTGTAATATAAAATTTCCATAGTACAGTTAAATTCGTAGTAAGTTTTTTTGAAAATGAAAACAAGAATACGAAAAAAAAGTGGTTTATGAAAATATTTTTTAGATATTGATTATTTGCTTTTATACAAAAGCTATTATTTTTTTATCTTGTGTTTTTTATTTAGCAAAACATTATCTAAAGTCCAATCAACTTTTTCCTCAAAATTAAATTGTCGTATTTTACAATCTTTTTTCAAACAAAGCTTGCAAGACTCCGATAAACAAGGGTCGGTATGTATAAAAATTTCCAATTCCTTTTCTGTACCCATTTTCAGCATTTCTTCAAAAGCGTGTACTTCATCGTGAGACTCCTGCAAATTCCAATACCACGGCAGCGTCAAATGACAGTCGATATGCAAGGCAGAACCGTATTTGATGACTCGCAAATTGTGAATATCTATCCAATCATCTTTGCGATATTTATTGATGTGTTCTAGCATTTCTTCGAGCAACAAATCGTCGGTTTCGTCCATAATTCCAGCTATGGCTTTGCGAATAATTTGGCCGCCTGTTATTGCAATGAGTGTTCCGAATAAAACAGCTATAACATTGTCTATCCAAAACCAATTTGTCAGAAAAATTAAGCCCAAACCTAGCACCAAACCTACGGTAGAATAGGCATCAGATTTGAGATGTTCGCCGCCAGCTACTAGCGTCATAGAATGGCTTTTTTCGCCTTGCCGAATCATCATTATGCCTAGAAAATAATTGATAAAACCAGCCAAAGCTGTGAGTGCTATACCAATATCTAAAGCCTGCAAATCGTTGGGATAGTATAAGTTATATATTGATTTTACAATAATTGATAAGCCTGCTATGATAATCAACATTCCTTCAAAACCTGCCGATAAAAACTCTACTTTGCCATGTCCATAAGGGTGATTTCTGTCTTTTGGCAAAGCCGCAAATATCAAGCTCATTAATGCAACACTTCCTGCCACTACATTGATGATAGATTCTAAAGCATCTGTCAAAATAGCATTGGAATGAGTGAGGAAATAGGCGACAAATTTTATCAATAACAATAAAATACCAACGCCTAAAGCTATACTTTGAATGCTAATGTTTTTTTGTTGTTTTTCTTGGTGTAAAAGATTTTCTGCCTTTGTCATATAAAGGGGGATAATATGATTTGTTGGGTTGATGAAGCATTTTAAATACTCCTTTTTTTCACTTGCAAAGAAACAAAAATCAGTCCATTATTTTTTAATTTTTTAGCTAATTTTTTTGGTGCTAAAAAGTTTTTACATGCAAAGTTTCTACGAAAAGCTTGTATCTTATAAATAAAGCAAATAGTTTAACTAAAAACTAAAAACTAAAAACTAAAAACTAAAAACTAACTCCCTGGCATATTTCCCCAACCGTAAGCAGTCGCCAAACCACCTTTTGCAGTTTCCTTATACTTGCTACTCAAATCTTCGCCCGTTTGTCGCATCACTTCTACCACTTGGTCAAACGAAATAACGCCTTTTTCGGTGCGGCCCGAAGCCAACAAATACGCATTATACGCCTTGATTGCACCATTTGCATTGCGTTCTATGCACGGAATTTGTACCAAACCTTTGATTGGGTCGCAAGTCATACCCAAATGATGTTCCATAGCAATTTCGGCAGCCGTACTGATGAGTTCAATGTTACCATCTTCCAAAACATATGCAAACAAAGCCGCAGCCATTGCCGAAGCCGAACCAACTTCAGCCATACAGCCCAAAGCCGCACCAGAAATAGACGCATTTTCTTTGATAACAAAACCAATCATTGCCGCAACTAATAAACCTCTTTGCAACTCACGATGCGAAATTTGACAATCATCTTTTAAATAAGCCAAACAAGCAGGAATAACGCCAGCCGCACCATTAGTAGGAGCTGTTACGACCAATTCGCCAGCCGCATTTTCTTCGGAAGTCGCCAAAGCGTAGGCGTTCATTCTAGCCATCAGAGCGTCGGCATATCGCTTTTTTTTGTCCATCGCCAAAGCTTTTGCATACATGGCTTTTGCTCTTCTATGCACATTTAAGCCGCCAGCCAAAATGCCTTCTTTGTGCAAGCCTCTATGTACGCTATCGTTCATCACTTGCATTATTTCGCTGATGCCTTCATAAATTTCTGCTTCACTTTTTCCTGTCAAAGCCATTTCATTCTGTATCAATAAATCGCCTAAATCTATTTTTTCGCTTTTTTGAATGACGACCAATTCATTCAAATTTTTATAAGAAAATTTGGGATTTCTCTTGGTTTTCGATGCTTGAACTACGCCTTCTTGCTGAATAAAGCCGCCACCAATAGAATAATAAATTTCGTCCATGACTTCCTCATAATTCAGCATCAAAATAAAACGCATGGTATTTGGATGCCAATAAGGATTATTTTCGTACTGAAAAAAAATATCTTCTTCCACAAAAGGCAGCTTAAAATCTGGAAAAGGGATATTGAAAACTTCTCCTTTTACCGTAAAAACACGATTTAGGCGTTTAATATCTACCGTTTTTGGTTTTTCGCCATACAAACCAGCGACAATTGCCCTATCGGTGCCGTGTCCGTGTCCTGTTGCGGCCAAAGCACCATACAATTCTACTCTGATGCGATAAGCTGTGCTAGGTTTTTGTTGCATGATTTCAATGGCGTGTTCTCTGAAACGTGCTGCGGCTTTCATCGGAGCAACCGTATGAGAACTAGAAGGGCCAGGCCCTATTTTAAAAAGCTCGAAAAAAGATGTACGAATCATGGCATTTTATTTAGAAGTTAGTTATATTTTGTTGAATAGCTATAATCAATGATTCGGACATTTTTTATAACAATTTTCAGTTTAATAAAAAAACACTTTTGGGCAAGCGAAACATACTATTTTTCAGTTCAAAAGACCACTAAATTTGCAAATATTGGTCGCCTTAGCCAGAAAAAATAGTATGTTTAAGCCTTTGATAAAAAAATGTATAAATGTCCAAACCATTGATAATGTCTTTGTAAAGATATATATTTTGTTAAAACAAAGTATTTTTTTGCTTATAAATATTGTCATAAAAAGCCTTTTACGGCTAAAAACTAAAATTTAAATTATGAAAAAAGTATCGGCCTCTTTTAAATTGCTTTTAAGCTGTATGTTTTTATTAACTACTTGTTTTGATTTAAAAGCACAACTGCAAAATTTTCAGCATGATGGCATGACGAGAAGATATATATATCATGCCCCTGCAAATTTGCCAACTAATGCACCTTTAGTTGTGGTGATGCACGGTTATTCGGGTGGAGCTAATAGCATCAAAAATTATTCGGAAATGAATGATGTGGCTGATGAATATGGTTTTGCTGTGTGTTATCCGCAAGGAACGGCTGATAATTTTGGTGAAAAATTCTTTAATGTCGGCTATGATTTTCACGATGATGTGATGGTAAATGATGTCGATTTTATCGTCACCTTGGTGGAATATTTGCAAACAACTTACAGTTTGAGTGCTGAAAATGTTTTTGCGACAGGACTTTCAAATGGTGGTGATATGTGTTATATGTTGGCTTGCGAAGCGGCCAATACTTTCAAGGCGATTGCTCCTGTGGCTGGCATGATGCTCGAAACGATTACTGCTGAGTGTGAAGTGGAAAATCCGATGCCTGTTTTTGAAATTCATGGCACAAATGATGATATCACTTATTTTGAAGGCGATATAAATAACAATGATGGTTGGGGAGCTTATCCAGACATTCCGACAACGATTGATTTTTGGGTAAATGCTAATGCTTGCACAGATATAGAAATAGATACGCTTCCAAATATCAGCACGAATGATGGTAGTTATGTGATTAGCGAAAAACATTTGAATGGCATAAATGGCAATGAAGTTTGGCTATATAAAATCGTAAATGGCGAACATGATTGGCCTGGTGCTTGGGGAAATATGGATATTTCGGCGAGTGTGGAAGCATGGCTTTTCTTTGAGCGTTTTTTAGGTTTTCCTACTGCTATTGATGAGCCACATTTTGAAGATAAAAGTGTTGTTTTATATCCAAATCCTGTGAATGATATGGCTTATTTGCAAGTAGGGAAAAATAAGATAGGGAAAGAATATTTTATTTATGATATTTATGGAAAGCAACTTAAAAAAGCCACTATTTCAGCTACGAAAATTGAAGTTTCGTTTGATTGGCTAGAAAAAGGGTTGTATTTTGTAAATGTAGGAGGAAAAGCAGGCAACACAATGAAGTTTTTGAAAAAATAAGTATCAATTATTAGAGTTTATTCACAAAATTTGTAACTGTTTAGGTATGGGCTTTTGAGATAAAAAATGAAGCTATTTTCTTTTAGGCAAAGCTGTTTTTGAACTGAATAGCATCGCTCTTGAGTGAAAATTAGATAAGAAATAATAGAAGAATAAGGTGGTAGGCATTTTGAAAATGCCTGCCA
>JBMZCV010000073.1:0-22479 GCA_049613665.1 Chitinophagales bacterium
TCGCTGATGCTATAACCCAAAGCCGCATAAGCACGATTTACGCCAAAAAGCCCAAACAATTCATTATCGCCAATAGCAGTAAAACCATTGATAAAAACCTCATCATACAAAGCCAAATAAATTGCTCCTTTTTTCAAATCTGTTTGATTGAGAGGCACAGTTGCAAAAATAGCATATCGCCAGCGAGTACGCATCGCCTTTGCTTCCGTAGTTCTGTTGGTTGTCCAACGCTGCTCGAAACGATAACGATGTTTCAAAAATACACGATTTCCCAATTTTTGCGACACCAAAGCCTCTTGATAAATTCTATGTTCGTGAGACACTAAACCAATATCATCCATGCCGCCGCCAAGAATGTGAGCATATCCCAGAGTCGTTTTTACATTGTCTAATGGCTTGTAAGTCATGCCTGCACGCAACATCAACTGCTGCAAATCGCTACCCAAATTCCAATTTCGGTGCTGAATGTCGCCCTGAAAACCAAACTTGCTATCGGGCAAAGAAACACCCCAAAAATACATATACCACGCACCAAGTTCTTTATTTTTTTCTTGTGCCAATACTTTGGTATTTATTGACAGTAGCATTAAAAAAAAGCCAACAAACATCAGTAAAGTATTTTTTTTCATATCTAAATTAAATTTTAAAATATATTGATAATTTATTTTTTTTGACAAAAAAGCTTGCAATTTATTATTTAAACTGACATATTGACAGTTTTTTGTTTTTTGACATTCATGTTTAGACAAAAAAAGTGAAAGGCACAATATTTGAAAAGAATTGTTGCGATACCAAATCCTATTTTCTTTTTTTTTGGTTCTTAAAAAAAACACAAATGACTTGCAAGTTATTAAAAATGCTTAATTAGTTGTATTTTCGCAAAATATTTCTTTTTCAATAAAAGATGAAACACAACTTATAAAATGTATAAGTATCCAAATAGATTTATGCTATAAATTTGTGAAAGCTAACACTCTGCTTTTCGAGATGTTGATACAAAATTAAAGCATATCATAATGGCACTTAGCATTTTTTCGCAAAAATATTTATTTATATAACAACATAAAATATTTTTGTTCAAATATTTCAAAAACATCAATTTTATTTTTATCAGCCATGCTTGAATTTATAAAAAAAATATTAGAATTATTCGTTGGAAAAAAATATGACCGAGATATTAAAGGCATACTTCCAATTGTCGAGTCTATCAAAAAAGTATATCCGACACTCGAAGGATTGAGTCACGACGAATTGAGAGGAAAAACGGCTGAATTTCGCCAACGTATCAAAGAGTATTTGGGCGATATTGATACTAAAATGGCTGACATCAGAACCAAAATCAAGAGTGACCCAAGCATGGATCCTGATGAAAAAGAAGAGTTTTATAAAGAAATTGATGAGCTAGAAAAAGAACATGATACAAAATTAGAAGATGTTTTATTGCAGATTTTGCCAGAAGCTTTTGCGGTTGTAAAAGAAACAGCACGTCGTTTTTCTGAAAATGAAACCATTGAATCTACGCCTACACAGCTAGATAGAGATTTGGCTACTGAAGCAGATTTTTTGTATATAGAAAATGACAAGGCATATTACAAAAATTCGTGGACAGCAGCAGGTGCAACTATTACTTGGAATATGGTGCATTATGATGTGCAGCTTATCGGTGGTATTGTGCTGCATAGCGGAAAAATTGCGGAAATGGCTACTGGTGAAGGAAAAACCCTTGTGGCTACTTTGCCAGCTTACCTGAATGGTTTGGCAGGAAAAGGCGTTCATGTTATTACGGTAAATGACTATCTTGCAAAACGTGACTCAGAATGGATGGCTCCTATTCTTAGCTTTTTGGGATTAACGATTGACTGTATCGATAAGTATCAACCAAACACAGCTCGCCGAAGAAAAGCGTATGAATGCGATATTGTTTATGGCACAAACAACGAATTTGGCTTTGATTATTTGCGTGACAATATGGTGCGTACTGCCAACGAAATTGTGCAACGAAAGCTGCATTATGCCATGATTGATGAGGTCGATTCTGTTTTGGTAGATGATGCCAGAACACCGCTTATTATTTCTGGGCCAGTAGAGCGTGGCGATGAGCATGAATATGGTGCTTTGAAACCGAGAATTGAATTGTTGGTAAGAAATCAAAGAGAATTGACTCGCAAATATTTGATTGAAGCCAAACAAATGATTAAAGAAGGCAAAACAGACGAAAATTCGGGTGGTTTGGCCTTGCTAAGAGCTTTTAGAGGTTTGCCAAGAAACAAGCAAATTATTAAATATTTGAGTGAAGAAGGTATTAAGAAAATTATGCTTGATTCTGAGAATTATTATATGCAAGAGCAGTCTAAGCGAATGCCAGAAGTTGATGCAGACCTTTATTTTGTAATTGAAGAAAAGCAAAATCAGGTAACTTTAACAGAAAAAGGAATTGAACTCATTACGCAAGAGGGCGAAGACCAAGAATTTTTCGTGATGCCAAATATTGGCGAAAAAATGCTCGAAATTGATAATGCAGATTCTGACGATGCTGGCAAACAACGTGAAAAAGATGAGTTGATGCGTAACTTTGCGGTAAAATCTGAACGCATACACTCGGTACAACAACTTTTGAAAGCTTATACACTTTTTGAAAAAGAAGTGGAATATGTAGTGATGGACGATAAAGTGAAAATCGTTGATGAAAGTACAGGTCGTATCATGGAAGGTCGTCGCTATTCAGACGGTTTGCACCAAGCCATTGAAGCGAAAGAAAATGTAAAAATTGAAGCTGCTACTCAAACTTTTGCGACTGTTACGTTGCAAAATTTCTTTAAGATGTACCACAAACTAGCAGGTATGACAGGTACGGCAGAAACAGAAGCAGGCGAGTTTTGGGAAATCTACAACCTAGATGTTGTTGTTATTCCTACCAACAGGCCGATTATCAGAAAAGACCAAGAAGACCTTGTGTATCGCACACAACGTGAAAAATTTGGAGCTGTTATTGACGAAGTTATCAAAATACGAGATGCTGGCCGTCCTGTTTTGATTGGTACAACTTCGGTAGAAACTTCTGAATTGTTGTCTAGCGTTTTGACAAGGAGAAATATTACACACAATGTTTTGAATGCCAAAAATCACGCTCAAGAAGCCGACATTGTAGCTGCCGCAGGACAACCAGGAGCTATTACGATTGCGACAAATATGGCTGGTCGTGGTACCGACATCAAACTAGGCGAAGGCGTTATCCGAACAGAAGATAATGTTCGCACAGGTGGTTTGGCCATCATTGGTACAGAACGTCACGATTCGAGACGAGTAGATAGACAGTTGCGTGGTCGCTCTGGACGACAAGGAGACCCAGGTTCTACACAGTTTTTCGTTTCGCTCGAAGACAAATTGATGCGTTTGTTTGGTTCTGACAAGGTGGCGAGAGTAATGGATAGAATGGGACACGAAGATGGCGAAGCTATCCAACATTCTATGATTACGAAATCTATTGAAAGAGCTCAAAAGAAAGTAGAAGAAAACAATTTTGGCATCAGAAAGCGTTTGTTGGACTATGATGAAGTAATGAACGTACAACGTAATAATGTTTACAAAAAACGTCGTCACGCCTTGTTTGGCGAGCGTTTGACGGTAGATATTTACAACATGTTCTATGATTTGGCCGAAGAAATTGTAGAAAAAACGAAAATACAAGATGACTATGAGTATTTCGTAGAAGAAATCAGAAGTTTGGCCATCAATACCAGCATTGACCAAGATAGTTTCAAAGCAGCAAAACCAGAAAATTTGACGCATACTTTGTATGAAGAATTGAGTGGTTTTTATAAGCGACATACTCAAAATATTATCAATCTTGCGATGCCTGTTTTATTGCAAGTATTCGCAGAACGTGGCGAAATATTGGAACGTGTGATTGTGCCATTTGTGAGCGGTTCGAAAAGCATTCAGATAGTTGCGAATTTGCGTGAAGCTATTGAGTCGCAAGGCCGTAGCTTGGTGAAAGAATACGAAAAAAATATCGTTTTGCATTTCATTGATGATACTTGGAAAACGCACTTGCGACAAATGGATGAATTGAAACAATCGGTTCAAACTGCCGTTCACGAGCAGAAAGACCCATTGTTGATTTACAAAAAAGAAGCTTATTTATTGTTCCGTGAAATGTTGGGTAAAATGAATCAAGACATTACTTCTTTCTTGTTTACGGCTCGTTTGCCACAGCCAGACCCAGAAGCAGTAACAGCAGCACGTCAGGCAAGAAAAACAGATTTGAGCCAACTGAAAACGAGTCGAAATGATGAGGAAACAGAGCAAAAACCTACGAGACCTGTTAGACGACCTCGAAACACAAATGCTCAACAGGCACAACCACAAGCAAATACAGAAAAGAAAAAGCCAGAAACTTATAAAAGAAGCATTCCGAAAGTAGGCAGAAATGAAATCTGTCCTTGTGGAAGTGGGAAAAAATATAAGCATTGTCATGGCAAGAAAAAAAGAGAGGAAGTGTAGCATAAAAACTACCTAATTTTCTTTAGACAAAAAAGAGCGATAAGTAACAAATACTTATCGCTCTTTTTATTTCTGTTTTTTAGTACTTTCTCTTCAAAACAATAGATATTTAGGCTAAAATCGAATTTTGATAAGCTTATTTAAGTAGTATTTGGCACTTCATTTATCGCCACAAATTATATTCTACGATATAATCGTTCACTTTGTCTGGCACTAAGTAGCGTATGGATTTATTTTTTTTGAGCAAATTGCGAATATATGTCGCTGAAATTTCTAGCAATGGTACTTCTAAACGAGTTATTTTTTCGTGATTGTCATAGCCTTTCGCTCTATAATTTGGGCGTGGATAAACCAATAAATGGTAATATTTTAGGATTTGCTCATAGTTTTTCCATTTATGAAAATTGACGAGATTGTCTTCTCCCATGATAAGCGAAAACTCATGTGTTGGATATTTTTCATACAAATAAGCAAGTGTATCAATGGTATATGATGGCTTGGGCAAATCAAATTCGATAGATGAAACACTCAAAAGTGGATTGTTTTCAACGGCTAAATTTGCCAAATGCAAACGGTCGTATTGATTGAGTAGGCTTTTTTGGGTTTTAAATGGATTTTGTGGCGATAGCACCAGCCAAACTTGGTCGATGTGCGAGAGTTGTGCTACGGTTTCGGCAATGATAAGGTGGCCTGTATGAACGGGATTGAAAGAGCCAAACATTAGCCCAATATGTTTTTTTGTGGTTGGCATATATTTTTTTCTTTATAGGAAAAATGTGAAAAAGCGATAAAAAATGCAAAATTACATCTTTTATCGCTTTATTTTTATTGCTTTCTAAAATTTCTGTTTCGCAAAAAAAGCTAATAGTTCAAAACTTAAATGCTTGCTAGTTAATGTAGTATATTATCTTATATTTGCTTTGAAACTTAACTATCAATTATCTTGGTCTAGTCGCCCTAGTTCGCTGCTCTCCCACGTTTTGGATTGCTAAAACCCAAACTTTTTCCACCAATAGCATAAGCTCTTTCTTCATTAAAATCTTTGACATCTGGCAGCTCAATGCGTTGCAACAATTCGGCTGTTCTATCGTCTTTTGGCACTTGAGACACTCGCAAATTTTGCGTTTCGATAACCTGCTCTATTGTTTTTACGACAGTTCGAGCATTTCCAAAAAAGTTGCTGCGAGAAGCCATATCAAAATAAAAACTCAATTGCTCTTGTGCTTCCTTTGCAATAGTGTAGCCTTCTTTTTTCAAAATAAATTCGGCAATTTCTGTCAATTCATTTTCCTCAAAATCGTCGAACTGAATAGTGCGGTCGAAACGAGATTTTAGGCCAGGGTTCGATTCAATGAATTGTCCCATTTCTTTTGGATAGCCAGCCACAACGATGGCAAACTCGCCTTTTTGGTCTTCCATTCGTTTCAAAATAGCTGCAATAGCTTCATTGCCATAATCGCCGCCTCTCGAATTGGTAAGTGCATAAGCTTCGTCTATAAATAAAACACCACCTACGGCTTCATCAATTTTTTCAGTCGTTTTGATAGCAGTTTGCCCAACGAAACCAGCTACAAGGCTTTGTCGGTCGCACTCCACAAGATGTCCACGTTCCAAAATGCCAAGCGACTTGTATATTTTAGCCAAAACTCGTGCTACTGTTGTTTTTCCTGTGCCAGGATTGCCCGTAAAAACAGTGTGTAGCGAAAATTTATTCAAAACATCTTTGCCCATTTCTCTATAAAACCTGATGAGTTGCACCAAATTGTTGATAGATTCTTTCACATTTTTGAGACCAATCATTGCATTTAGCTCGGCTAAAGCTTCTTCTAGCATTTTTTCGTTTATCGGAATGTCTGCCAGATTTTTTTTCTTCTTCTGAAATACTGGTGCCAAATCATCAACTGTAATCAAAGACAGCTCCTCACGGCTCAGTTTTCGTGGATTTTCGTTTTTCATCACACGCAAACCCAAATTAATTTTTGCTTTATCGATAGTGTTATAAATATATCGAGCATTGCCAAAATAGCGGTCTCTTGTGCGATAGGCTTCCACAATTCTGTCATACAAAAATGCCTTTGCTTGCGGAGAAAAAATAACTTTTCGATTGTTTGCTGCATACTCCGAAATATCTAACAACTCATGTGGATAATAGTCGCTAAATTCAAACCAATGTGTAAATCTTGATTTTAAGCCAGGATTTGTATTGATAAAAGTTTTCATTTCTCTCGGATAGCCAGCCACCACAACCGACAAGTCGCCTTCGCCGTCCGACATTTCTTTAATCAAAATTTCTATCACCTCACGGCCAAAATCTTTAACATCATCTTTTGAGCGAGACAAGCTATATGCTTCGTCGATAAACAAAATGCCGCCTCGTGCTTTTTTGATAGCTTCTTTCACTTTCGGAGCTGTTTGTCCAATGTATTCGCCCACCAAATCGGCTCTATCTACGCTATGAACATGTCCTTTCGATAGTAAACCCAACTGCTTGTAAATTTGGCCTAACATTACTGCAACGGTTGTTTTTCCTGTTCCAGGATTGCCCGTAAACACAGCATGTAAGTTGATATTGTGGGCATCTTCAAAGCCTTTTTCCAGCCTAATTTTAATAAATTTTAAGTATTCGGCAAACTCTTTAATACGAGTTTTGACATGCTGCAAGCCTACCAAGCCTTCCAAATCCGCCATAACTTCTTCAAAGCTTTGAGCATCTTCTTTGGCCGTAGTAGTAATCGTGATACCTGTATTTGGCAACAAAGCTTCGTTCATGCCTTCCTCAAAATGGTCGCTTACCTCAAATGGAAGCACTGCAATGAGCTGATCCATAAAAGTAATTTCGAGCGTATATTTATCTAAAAACCACGTTCCTTTATCATTTGAACCCCAGCCAGAAGTTACTGTTTTAAACTTATCGGTAGGTTCTACCGTGATAAGTTCTACTGTTTCACCTTTGAGCTGGTGAGCATCATTATAAAATTTGAAACCCAACTCACATTGCCATGGCGAACTAGATACGAGATTTTCAAATACAAAATCAATAAAAACATATCGTGTTTGCTTATTATCAAAAACCTTATAAAAATTTCGCTCTTTTACTTCTACATTCGTATTTGGGCCTTCATACAGCTTCAATGAATCGATATTAAAATATGGGTTATTGTCTTCTGTGACAAGTCCATTATCTTCTACCCAAAATTTGGTTGTAGCTACCAATTCATCATTCAGATAAGCCGACCATTCATATTCACCTTTCTTCCAATAAAAGCCAGAACGCTTATTTCCCCATGCTTGATAAATATGAACAATATTTGTGTTTTTATCAACTTGTTTTTTGATTGGCAAATCACACAATTCTCTTTTTTTGCCATCATTAATAGCATGAGCTTTCAAAACAACATCAATACTCCAATCTTCTTCATCAAATTTTTTGTTGTAAAAAGACAATTCGGAGTAAATATAAGTTGTTTCGATACGGTCATACACACGTCTATATTTGCGTTGGCCATTGGCCAGCCATTCAGACGAGCCATATACTTTTAAATCTTTAAATTTATAGTTGTTATTATTATTTTCTTTTGCACTCATGGTATTTTGTTTTGTGGAGCTGTTTTTTTCTTAGTAATAGCAAAAAAAGAACTCAAGTAAAGCACTTATTTTTTGAGCGTTGTCTATCAATATAAATGTCAAGCACTATTTGAGAATAGACAAATTTGTTGCTAACGCCTTGAAAATCAAGACATTAGATTTAATGAGATGTCACATTATTTTTATCTAACTACTTACTTAATAGCAAAAAAGCAACCAAAAATAAGCGATAGCTTGATATAGCTTATTTTCTTTGAAAAAGAATCAAATATTGCTTAATATTTGATAAATACTTTTTTAAGTAGCTATTTATGTTGTGAAAATTTTAGCTAAAAAAGCCTATATCTAAATAGTTACTTTTTTAGAAGGAAAGAAATAAGTATTCGGACAAATTTATTTTAGAGACTATTGCCCAATAGTTATGTTTATTCTAAAGTGAGCTATATTTTATATAAAAATATTGAAGGTCAGTATATCAACTTACGCAAGTTATCGTTTATTTTTTGTCCAGCTACTCATATCTTACTATATATTTTCTTCTTTTTTAGAGCAAAAACACTTACTTTGGTTTAAAATGTGCTTGTTTTTCTATACTCTTGAAATCATAACGTTTGAAGCTTTAATAAAGTTGCAAATTAACGTATATCAAAAAAACATCAATAGAATTAATTATTATTTTTAATAAATGGTTCGCATCAATGGCTCGGATATTATACATTTTTTTATCAAAGGGCTTAAACATACTATTTTTTTTAGGCTAAGGTGACCAATATTTGCAAATTTAATAGTCTTTTGAACTGAAAAATAGTATGTTTCACTTGCCAAAAAGTATTTTTTATTAAACTGAAAATTGTTATAAAAAATGTCCGAACCATTGAAATATGGCACGTCATTATTTTTGAATGTTTAGAAGAACAGCACTTATGATAACATTTTCATAAAATAATTGCTAAAAACTTGTATTGTAATATATATATTATAAAATAAACTTCTATGGCAACAAAGAATCACTTTTTATTCTTTTAGCTAAAAAAAGCGTATCACTTCTCCCCTCTTATTGAAAAAAGAATTTTGAACTAGCTTATATCAATACACAACTTGTATTACCACTCACCGCCAGCACCGCCGCCGCCGCCACTACCACCGCCAAAACCACCAAAGTCGCCATCGCCAGATGAGAAGTCTCCCCAGCTATCGTGTCCACTATGTCCACTGCCGCCACCCCAAAAAATAATTGGTGGAAAGCCATTTGATGACTGTCTATCATTTTCACGGCCTTTGCCAGAGTAGGTATAACCATTTTTTCGATTGATATAGGCAGGCAAGATAACCCAGAAAAAAAGCAAAAACAAAAAAATAAAAAGCATTATATACGCATCGCTATTCTCGCTACTCATAATATCCTCTGCCTCATATTCTCCTACCATCAAGCCAAATATGATATTGATAGCATTGTCAATACCTGCATGATAATCGCCTTTTTTGAAATGTGGCAACATATAATCTTCTATGATTTGCTTACACATCGCATCTGTCAAAATATGCTCTACGCCATAGCCTGTCGAAATAAACATTTTTCGCTCATTTGGAGCTACCAAAATTACTACTCCATTGTCTTTGCCTTTTTGGCCTACGCCCCATTGTTCAATAATTTCTTGAGCCACATTATACGGTTCATCGCCATTGAGCGAAGTAAGTGCTGCCACCACAATTTGCGTAGAAGTGCTATCATTATACTTTCTCAATTTTTGCTCCAATACTTGCTCCTTTCCAGCAGGAATAATATCGGCAAAATCATTGACCAAACGAGGCGGACTCATTGCAGGCGGTATTTGTGCTAACAAGTTGGAAGCAAAAAATAGACAACAAATTAGTAAGTACATTTTTTTGGCAAAAGGAATGTTCATCTTGTTTTTTTATTAATAAATCAGTCTGTATATTAAATAGTCGTTCAGAAGTTTTTGGACATTTCAGTGCAAGATAACACCTTGATTCTCAATGCGTTAGCAACTAAACGAATGCTTTATCAAATTTGGTACTTAAATAAATTTATAGCTTGTTTTCCAAGTAGTTTTATCAATTGTTCTCACATCTTCGACTGTTTTGAGATACAATAAATAATGATACAAAAACTCAAATTCATCGTCAAGGACTTTGCCTGTGTAAGTTTTTGGTTGAATAACATTTTTATCATTCGGCAAAATTTTGATTGGCGTATCATCTATCATCAAAATGTTTTGCCATTGATAGCCAAGTTTCACAACATTTTGCAAATCTTTGCGATAAATCTCAAAACGGCCAGGCACAAGGGTTTTGTTTACATAAGTACACTGCGACGACCCCCACTGAAAAGCAGCTTTTATATGTTTTGACAGGAGCTGCTCGACAACGCTATCTACAAACCAATTTGAGCCAGATGACCAAAAAGCAATATCGTAATGAGTAGCCAATTTTTCTAACACTTCAAATACATTTGGCCGTATATAAATATGATATTGTCGTGCTTGAAACTGAGGTTCGTGTCGCAAGCGGTTTTTTGTTGCATGAAGTATCGTGCCATTTAGGTCAAAAATAACAAGTTTTCGGTCATTCTGCATAGTCTTATCTTTTAGAAACTTTATAATGGTTTTAAGTAGGCGGATAGATTTATTCTACAAATTGCGAAAAATAACAAAGCAAATATCAATGCGTTAGCAAAAAATAGCGTGAGTGTATCATTAAATAATATTTGGCACTTAATTGTCGCCAAAAGAAATATCATCAGACAATTCATTGACATCATCGGCTTGATAAGGAAAATTTTCTTGCAGTTTTTCGCCTACCATTCTAATGCCAGCCGTTAGTCCTTTCACAAACTCGCCACGTTGAAAATGAGTGAGCATATATTCTTTGATGTCGTCCCAGAAGCAAGTATCAACACAAATATTGATGCCGATGTCGCCCAAAATCGCAAACTGACGGTCTTTGACGGCTATGTAAAACAACACACCATTACGCAAATTAGTTTCCTGCATGTCCAATTTGGCAAAAATATGAGCAGCACGCTCTAAAACAGGTTCATTACAATGATTTTCGATATGCAATCGAATTTCACCAGAGGTTTGCATCTCCGCATCTTTTATTGCACAAATAATTTCTTCTTGTGCTGTTTTTTCTAAAAATGTTTTGGCAGTCATCGTTGTAGGTTTTATTTTTTTTCTAAAAAAACGAAGATACAAAAAACGTATTATTTAAGCAAAATCTAACTATTTGCAGTATCGCAATTTTGGATAAAAAAGCTCACATCTGAACCGTTACGTTTTTTATTTTTATAAAACTTTTATTATATTACCATAGTTTTAGCTAAAAAAAAATTAAAATATGAAACATTTATTATTTCCGACCGATTTTTCGCCAACTGCACAAAACGCTTATATTTATGCCTTACATATTGCCGATAGCCTAAAAATAGACATTCTGACAGTTCATGCTTTTCATCCTGAACTAGCAAAAGTGGTAAGCGGCAGTAGTATTTTTACAAACGATATGTTTGAGCTAGAAGACTATCGACAAGCAGCCAAATTGATGCACCAGCAAGCCAATCAACAACATTTGGCTCACATTGATGTAAACCATATTTTGGAAGAAGGCTTTGCAGTAGATGTTGCTTTGAAAGTGGCAGAGCGTGAAAATGTCGATTTGATAGTGCTTGGCACAAAAGGAGCAAATAAGCTAGAAGAAATCTTTGTGGGTAGTACTGCTGCCAATATTTTGGAAGAAGCCCAATGTCCCGTTTTGGCAATTCCTGCTGCTGCACACTACAAAAAAATTGAGCATATCGTTTGCCCTATGAATTTTCAGACCGTAAAACTCAGCTTTATACGTCAAATTATCAACTTTGCAGCCTTATTCAATGCTAAGGTCACTTGTTTTCATGTAAATGAAGCACACAATCCATTGTTGCAAAATTTCAAAATAGCTTTTGAAAAAGCAACTAGCAGTAGCAAAAATATCTCTTTCAATATAGTAGAAAACGACAATGTTTTAGCAGGCATTAATGAGTTTGCAGAGCAACAAAAAGCAGATTTATTGGTGATGAAAACTAAAAAATACAGTTTTATAGAAAAACTATTTCAAATAAGCTATACCGACAATATGATTTCACACACACATATTCCGCTTTTGGCTTTGCACGAAACGGTTGAAATACTCTAAGACGCTCTTTTTTTAGATTTTATTTTTTGGCTAAAAAAAGTAAACTTGCGGCCAACAATGTATGCAAGATAAAAAAAGGCAATAATTTAAATCTAAAATCCGTTAAACGAACTTAGGCCACTCTTATCTAAGATAATAACCAAAACACAAAAGTAGATATTACGATTTCTTGAAGTCTATTTGTTTTATTTTTCATAAAAAAAGCTAAAAAATGCTGTATTTGCTACAAAAAATGTAAGTCGCCAGAAGAAAACAACAAGCAACAACGTTCAACTTATTGAAAAACATATGTACTACCAATACATTTTGCTTGATACTTGATAGTTAAATTTTGATACGTTTAATATTTAATTTGAGAAAAATTAGTATTATGTCAAAATCTAATGTTGTACTTACAAAACAGTATTTTTTTTACTCTACAAATCAAAAAGAATGAAATTTTCACTTCATATTTTCCTTTATACAATTTTGAGCTTTGGTTTTATACACAATATTTTCGCACAAGACTCTTTATACAACAAACCTATTGATGAGTTGAATTTCCTTGAATATCAGATTTCAGGCCAAGATACTTTACCACTTTTCACTTTCGATGAGTTTCTGGTCACTTCACGCTATCGAACTGCCGAAGAAGAAAAAGCTTTTAAGTTGTTGAAAAAACGCATCATAAAAGTATATCCATATGCACGTCGAGCCGTCGAAATGATAGATGAACTAGATGCTATTACTGATAATTTGGATAAAAAACGACACGAAAAAAAATATAAAAAGAAACTCGAAAAGGAACTGAAAGAGCAGTTTACTTCTGAGTTGAAAAAATTGAGTGTTGGGCAAGGAAAAGTTTTAATAAAGCTCATTGAGCGAGAAACAGGCGAACCTTTTTATCGCATTTTGAAGGAAAACAAAAATGGTATAACAGCATTTTTCTATCAAAATATTGGCAGACGCTTTGGCTACAATCTCAAGGAAGGCTATGATGCCGAAAAATACACAGACATTGAAGAAATAATGAATGTGATAGAAACTTATGGTGTTGAGAGTTTGGAAATGGGTTATTCACAATTTCCAATTTCAAAAACTTTGTCGGCTTACCAAAAACTGCCAGATGCAGACAGCCTTATTAAGAAAAAAAATAAAAATTAGGCAGCTCATCAGGTGCCAAAATGAAAGAGCGACATATTTGATAGTAAATATGTCGCTCTTTTTTTGAATTAAAAAGGCATGTCTATTTTATCGTTTTTTCCAAAACTGCAACCAAGTCTGCTGTAAGTTGCTGGCGAGAAAACTGTTTTCTGCTATTCATATTTACAGTATCTATATTTTTGTTGATATATTTTTCAAAATAAAATTGTACTGCTTTTTTGATGCCTGCCTTATCATTATATTCTAGCGTTTTGCCCGCTTCGCATTGCCTCACAATTTTTGCTGCATCACTATCCACATCACTCAAACACAAAATATCTTTTTGTGTAGCTAAGTACTCAAAAAGTTTTCCAGGAATATTTCCTTTAGCATAGAAAGTATTGTTTAACAAAAGCAACAACAAATCGGCTTTGCTATAAGTTTTTAGCACTTCATCATGTGCCATATAAGGCAATAATTCTACTTTGGAATTTAAAATAGGATGATTTTGCACCTCGTTTTTCACATTTCCATCTACTTCACCAATAAGAACAACTTTTAGATGTTGAGCAAAGGTTTCGTTTTCTTCGCAAAGTTCGGCCAAAGCCAACCACAAATGTTCAGGGTTTCGCAAATCATTTAGCAAACCTATATGATAAATATTAAAATACTTATTTGATTGATTGTTAGCACCTTCTAGCGAAAAATCAGCTTCATCAAAACCATTTGTAATAGTTATAAATTTGTTGGCATATTTTACATCAAAAAAAGTATTCATGCTAAAACTTGTCGCAATAATTTGGTCGGCATTTTCCAGCACTTCATTTTCTAAGCGTTTTTGCTTCTGCTTCGTTTTTTCTGTCAAACTAAATTTTTCAAGAATATCGAAACTGCTCCATGGGTCTCTAATATCGACAATCCAAGGCTTGTTGAAGCGTTTTTTTAGTGCCAACCCAATGAGGTGCATACTATGAGGCGGCCCTGTCGTAACAATTACATCAATATTATGAGTTTCGATATAATTACTCAAAAATTTTGTGGAAGGTCTCACCCAAAACATACGAGGGTCTGGCACAAAAAAATTGCCTCTCACCCAAAGCACTAAGCGATTGAGTAGGCTTTTTTTGTCGGTTTTGACAACTCCAAAATTAACGGAATTTTTGTTTTTCTGAAAAAAGGAAAGTTTGCGATATAAACGATATGGCTCCCAAATAGGCTGTTTCAAGACTTCGCATTGTGGTGGAATGTCTTTGAGCAACGACATGTCTTGCACATTAAAATCTGGATTTTCGGGCGTATAAACAATGGGTTTCCAATCAAACTGTGGCAGATATTTAGCAAATTTTAGCCAACGTTGCACGCCAGAGCCAGCACTCGGCGGCCAGTAATAAGTGATAATAAGTATCTTTTTGTTCACGTTTTTTTTTCAGAAATATTTGTGGCAATGTGCAAAAATGCTTACCAGAGTGTTAGAAATTTTTTTTGGTAAGATAAGCAAATTCTTTTTTTATTTCGCAAAAAAAATGTCAGTCTCCTAAATTTTCCAATTGAAAGGAAAACTATTGATGCGTTTCATAAAAGGCTCAAAATAGTTTTTTATCCATGAAAAAAATTGCTGACGACGTTTTTCAGGTATTTGTTTTGTAAAATCAATCACACTATGGCAGTTTTCGTGAATTTCTTTAATGATTTCGAGCGATAGCATATAATCTTGAGCGGTAATACTTTTTGGTGTACTCAGTTCGATATTAAAACTCACATACAAACCCTTGTCTTTTTGTTGTTTGGCTTGTTGCCACCAAGCTGCATACTGATTCGATTTTTTGATAAGCAAGAGCGGAGACATGTTTTTTTCAAAGATTTTGCGAAGCTCCAAAGGATTCATTTTCAAGATGCTTTGCGAAAGGCTATCAAAAATATGGTAGAGCGATTTCACGAAATTTCCCATGATAACGACACCTGGCGAAACGGCATAACCAGCCTCTTGTTCAGAAAAAAAGTTAGTCAATGTTTTTATTTCCGAGACAGGCAAACCCCAACCTTTCAAGTAAACAGAAAGTGCATTGATATAGTCGTCAGCCGCCATAATAAGATGCGAATTGGCAATGCCATACTCCTTGATGCGAGCAATATTGATAGCTGTTTTGATGTGTCGCTCTGCGTTTTCGAGCAAGATAGGATAAATGAGATGACACTCTTGAATAGAGAGTTTTTCAAACTGTTGTTGTCGAATTTCGATAGTCGTTTTTGCAGGCATATTTTTTGTTATGAAACTATAAAATAGAGATAAGTGTGTGGCACTTACTGCAAAAGTAAACAATAAAAAACAACTAATAGTTTCATGTTTGAAAAGCAAAAATAAACCCAGATAGGCCGCTACGCTTCATTTGGGTTGATAATGGCATATCTTGAATGGTCTTCCCAACGGTTATTGATTTTCAGGTATTTTGGCGAAAAGCCTTCTTTTTGAAAACCGATTTTTTCGGCCAACCGAGCCGATGCAATATTAGTAGGCATAATATTGGCTTCTATTCTATGCAGTTTTAGCGTACCAAACACATATTTTATAGCACTTTCGAGTGCTTCAGTCATATAGCCTTTTCCAAGATGATTTTTATCCATTTTGTAGCCTACTACACATGACATAACAATGCCTTTTTTGATATTCGAAAAAGTAATATCGCCAATAATGCGTGCTTGTTCTCTGTCTGTATGTTTAAAAATCCATAGCTTCAACAAATCACCATGTTGTATTTGTTGCCATTGTTGTTTGAGCAAAGCTTGATGATAGATAACCGAAAAAAAGCCAGGAACATAAGCAGGCATAGAGCCTTTGAAGTGATGTCGATTGTGAGCATAATAAACAAATACTCTTTCGGCATGAACGGGAGTCAACGTCACGAGTTTTAGTTTAGTAGTTTCTAATTTTAAGGAAGTATTTATCTTAGATATTATGCTTGAATTCATGGCAATTATTTGTATGTCAGGTTACAAATATAAATATTTTTTTGAAATAATAAAAGTATCAGTATGATGTTTGTAGATTTTTTTTTAAGATATAACAATTTTTCATCTACAATATTCTTGCCAATTTTGTTTGGTTAAACAGTTAAGGCATATAAAAAAATATTTTAACAATACTGATGTCGTATGCAAAAAAAGTTCAAATATAAATACATTATAATCTATTTTTTTGTTAGTTTTCAGTAAGTAGTTCAACAAAATTACTTTGGCATCTTTTTGTAGCTAACTTATTGATTTTCAATGTATTAGGTGCAAATTTATCTTTTATTAAATAGTGATTCACACTTAAAATGAGAAATGTGAGAGTAGTTAGAACAAGTCCTTAACAATAGATTATAGTAATTATGCTTTATGCTAAAAAAAAATATTTTATAACAAAAAAAATATTTGCTAAACTAGAAAAAATGCTATTTTCTCTAGTTTAGCGAGCCTTTAGTTATTTTGAATTTCTTGCTGCTTTTGTTGCTGCATACTAATGATTTGTTTAAAAAAGCCTACACCTGCTTCACTCATTTTTTGTCCATATTTCTGGCCTTCTATTTCAAAATAAACACGCTCACAGCCATTTATAAAACTAAATTCCATGCCCATTTTAATATCGCCTTCTGCATCTTTAAATACCACACTACCATCATGTTTGTTGTTTTTGCAAGCCGCTTGCGTAGCAGGCTCGTCCATGATATAGCTAAAAAAGCGAGCTACTTCGCCCTTGCCTGGCGACTCGAAAGTAACGCCAAAATTGTATAATACATATTCCACTTTTTCGCAATTCTGTAAAATCTCAACCACTTTTGGTAAGGGTGAGGTATAACTAGCAGATGTAGTTGTTGTTTGTTGTGATTGCTTTGTCTTATTCTCTTCTTTTTCGGTGGTATTGCAAGAAATCCATAAAAGGCTACTGCAAAAAAATAAGCTGAAAAGTATGTTTTTCATTGAATATATTTTAAATTATAATATTTATAAGATGATAAACCAGCATATAAGGTTTAAAGATAAGACTATATTTCTTTTTTAAGTTTTTTTCTTTTGTTTTTTTGAGCAAAAAGTTTTTTTTTGAAAAAAACTTGCATAAACATGTTCAAAGTTATTGAAACATCGCTACTTATTTGCACAACATACTCACTATTGCCTATCGCTATTTTATTATTTTTGCATTATGATAACAAACATATTAACTTGTCATAAATGTAATTCGACAAATCTGGTCAAAACGGTTCTAATGGTGTAGTGAAGCAAAAAAAGTTCTCAAGCATTGTGGGATTCTGTTCCTCAAAACTATCAGCATAATACAACTTTTAGTGATTTTGGGCAGCATACGAAAAAGTATTGAATACAGAAAAACATACTAACATTGGCAAAGAAACCACCACCACTCAATATATCACACAACTGCAAGGCTTATATACAAAATAAAAAAAGTCTGCTACCTTGATGATACAAAGTAGCAGACTTTTCATTTTTTTTAGTATGTATTGAAGTAGCTTAATAAGCCATTAAGTCTAGCAAAGCTGTTTCAAAACGCTGTTTTGGCATATATTGCACTTCCAAATTTCGGTCGAAAGGCACAGGTGTATCCAACGCACCGCAACGAGCAATAGGAGCATCTAAATTTTCAAAACAATGCTGGGCAATAAGAGCCACCAACTCGCCACCAATACCACCTGTAAGGCTGTCTTCGTGCAACACAAGAACTTTACCTGTTTTTCTGACACTCTCAAAAATAGCATCTTTATCGAGTGGACACAAAGTACGCAAATCAAGCAAATCAGCATCAATATCGTTGTGCTTATCCAAAATTTCGTTTGCCCAATGCACGCCCATTCCATAAGTAACAATAGATACATCTTCGCCTTGTCTAACCAATTTCGCCTTTCCGATTTCTACCGTATAGGCTTCATCTGGAATAGCTTGAGCCACTCTTTTATTTCTATACAAAGCTTTATGCTCAAAATACATCACAGGGTTTGGGTCGTTGATAGCCGCAATCAGCAAACCTTTTGCATCATAAGGATTGGACGGATAAACAATTTTTAGGCCTGGCGAATGAAAAAACCATGCTTCGTTTGACTGTGAGTGAAATGGCCCTGCTGCTACACCACCGCCTGTTGGCATTCTGACTACGACATCGGCATTTTGCTTCCAACGATAATGACTTTTGCTCAAATTATTGATGATTTGATTGAAGCCGCAAGTCACGAAATCGGCAAACTGCATTTCTACCATCGCTTTTTGCTTTTTGATAGACAAACCCAAAGCAATGCCCAAAATAGCAGACTCGCACAAAGGTGTATTTCGCACTCTATCGTTGCCAAATTTATCTACAAAACCGTCAGTGATTTTGAAAACACCGCCATATTCTGCAATATCTTGGCCCATCAATACCAAATTATCGTTTAGTTGCATCGCTTGTTTCAAACCATCAGAAATAGCTTCTACAAAACGTTTTTCGGTTTTAGTGTTTCTCTTAGGCAAAATTGGAGCAGGTATTTTTGCATCAAAAATCTCGCTTGTTTCTCTCTCGAAATTAACTTCAATAGAAGTTTCGCTGTATGCTTTTTCGAGATTGTCGTTTATCAATTTTTTAACGCCTTTTTTTATCGCTTCAATTTTCGTATCATTCAATACGCCTTCAGCTACTAAAAAATGCTCGAAATTCGCAATTGGGTCTTTTTTTGCCCAAAAATCCATGAGTTCTTTTGGCACATATTTCGTACCAGATGCTTCTTCGTGGCCTCTCATTCTGAACGTGTTGCACTCTACCAAAATAGGGCGTGGGTTTTTGCGAATCGACTCAGCCAAACGTTTCATGGTACTATGCACTTCCAAAATATTGTTGCCGTCAATCGTGATGGCTTCCATGCCGTAGCCGATGCCTCTATCCGAGAGTTTTTCGCAACGATACTGCTCATTTACAGGCGTAGAAAGTCCGTAGCCATTGTTTTCTATCACAAAAATAATGGGCAATTGCCAAACCGCTGCCACATTCAAAGCCTCGTGAAATTCGCCTTGACTTGTGCCTCCGTCTCCTGTAAAAGCAACGGTTACTTTAGGTTGTTTTTTTAATTTATTGGCTAAAGCAATACCGCTACCGACAGATAACTGTGGGCCAAGGTGCGAAATCATACCGACAATGTGATATTCATTTGTTCCGAAATGAAAAGAACGGTCACGGCCTTGCGTAAAGCCGCTTTTTTTGCCTTGCCACTGTGCAAACAAACGATACAAAGGAATATTGCGAACCGTAAACACCCCTAAATTTCGGTGCATCGGCAACATATATTCATCTGCTTCAAGAGCTTTTGCAGTTCCTACCGAAATGGCTTCTTGGCCAATACCCGCAAACCATTTGCTGATTTTGTTCATGCGTAGTTGTGCCAACATTCTTTCTTCAATGGTACGAGGCAATACGAGTGCTTCGTAAAGGTCTAACAGTTGGCTATCGCTATATGCTTGTCGGTCATATTTGATAGCTTGCGACGGCTGATTTGTCAAAATATCCATATTTGAGTTATTCGTAAATACTTTGCCTTCTGCAAACTAGAAAGCATTTGTGAATTTTATTGTAAGTGTTTATTTTGCAAAGGTAAACACTTAGAAACAATTGTATATGAATTTTTGTTTTTTTTTTGTGGGGAATGAAAAAAGGGAAGTTTAAATGCTTTTTTCTGAATTGAAAGCTACCAATCCTTTCCAATTGATGTCGCCGCTATTATTGCAAAAATCTTTCATGAACTCAAAAGTGAATTTATTGATAACCCTCACATAAGCTTTGTCAAAAGCCTCATTTTTTTCTTTTGCTTTATAGCCCAAAGGGTCGATAATATCTGTATATAAATTTGGATTGTCAGAGATAAATTCCCAAAACTCCTGCCCACAATATTTAAAATATTCTCCTTTATCTGTTTTTCTTTCTTTTCCATAACAACAACCATTAACTGCAATAATTGTTGTATTTGGATATTTTTTACTTAAAATAGCTTTCGCTTTTCTAAAATTATCTTTCAACTTTTTAAGCTGGCTACTATTTCCCCAATTTGGGCCTGATTTTATTTCTACGATATATAAAATTTCATTTTTGAAAAATAACAAATCAATTCCTTCTAAATTTTGCGTTTTGATACCGCCAAAAATATTTCCACAAACAAAAATAGCTACTTCTTCTAAAAAATTGCCAAATAATGTTTCTTCTTGTGACTGCAAAAACGCATCTAGTAAACTTTCGATTAAATCTTGTGATTTTAAAATATGCTTTGCTTTAAATAAATAAGGTTTTTTGCGTTTTAATATTTTTTTTAAGTTCAGTTTTTGTAATTTTTCTAAACGTTTCGTGTGAAAAGCATCGATATGTTCTTCTACATATTCATTTAGTTGTTCTATCCTTAATTCTTGTTTCATTTACAATAAAAATTGTTTATTAGGTAAAATTTCTTTTTTCATCATTTCATAATAATCTGGTAAAATTTCAATTCCAATAGCATTTCTTTGCAATCTTTGAGCTACTGATAAAGTTGTACCAGAACCAGCAAAAGGGTCTAAAACTATATCTCCTTTTTCGGTAAACAGTTTAACAAACCATTCAGGTAATTGGTCTGGAAAAGCAGCACTATGATTTTTATTGTTACATTCGGTGGCCAGATGTAAGACATTTGTAGGATAAACCGTTTTTTTGCCTACCCAATTAGATACATTTTTGCCAAAACCACTACCATTTTTAGCATTATCTCTTATTTTATCTGTATCACTAAGGTTTTGTAAGCGTTTTTTTGCCCAATTTCCAATAGGTACTTTTACTTCATCTTGATACATGTTAAATTTTCGATGCTTGTTAAACTGCAAAAGTCTTTCCCAAGAATCACGAAAACGGTTTGGCCATTTTCCTGGAAAACAGTTTTTTTTATGCCAAACAAATTCTTCTGTCCAAAGCCAACCTTGTTTTCGCAAAGCTAAAATTAGTTCTAAAACATAAGTGCTTCGTTCTCCTTTTACTACTTTTTCTTTTATATTCAAAACAAAAGTACCTGTGGGTTTTAAAACACGCAATAATTCTTGTGAGATAGGCAAAAACCATTCTACATATTGTTGTGGCGGAATACCTCCATAAGTTTTTTTTCGTTGGTCAGCATAAGGCGGAGATGTAAATATTAAATCAATAGAATTGTCAGGTAATTCTTTTAATACATCTTTGCAATCACCTAAAAATATTTCCGTTTTTACATTTATCATAAGTTTCCGTTTTCTTTCAAACCCTAAAGTTACACATTTAGTTTTTTTTTCACTAAAAATTGTTTTAGAAAAACAAAAAATGTCCTTACACTTCTCCATATCATGCAAAAATATAAAGTAGTATAACATATTGAGTGATTGTTATTTTTTAATAGAATTATGTTTTGAGAGACATATTATAATTGACAATAAACTAATGAATAAATCAAAAATGATTATCTTCACATTTTGAAAACAATGATTCTGACATTTTTTATAACAATCTTCAGTTGAATAAAAAAACGCCTTTTGATAAAAAAATGTATAAATGTCCGAACTATTGTGAAAAAGAAAGTGAAAACAAAAAGTCT
This sequence comes from Chitinophagales bacterium, assembly GCA_049613665.1. Classification (GTDB taxonomy): domain Bacteria; phylum Bacteroidota; class Bacteroidia; order Chitinophagales; family UBA2359; genus JBMZCV01. The sequence goes on from JBMZCV010000073.1 coordinate 22,002, forward strand.
GCTACTTTGTGTCATCAAGGTAGCAGACTTTTTTCGTTTAAAAAAGGTAGAAATAAGGCAAAATTCGTGAATATTTTTTTTGCTTTTTTTTTAATTTTTTTTTTATCGTTTTTTGAGCTAAAACTTATTAATAAAAATAGGTCTGTATTTTGTCTTGTTAATCAATTACTTAGAAGTGTTATTGCTTATAATAAAAAATATAAAATAACATTTTTGAACTAAAAATCGTCATTTTCTGTTTTTGCAGTTTTAACACTATTCAGCGATATTTACAAACAGAAACCAACTCATAAATCATTCTACATTTTTTCAATAAACCGTTTTACAGCATTTAAACTACCAACATCAAAACCATTTTTATCACTTCAAAAATCATTTTCATAGGAAAGCAACAATTTTCCATTTTTTTACATCAAAAAACCATTTTCAATAAACCGTTTTACAGCATTTAAACTACCAACATCAAAACCATTTTTAT
>JBMZCV010000074.1:0-22469 GCA_049613665.1 Chitinophagales bacterium
CGCCCTATTTTTTGTAAGAAATGACAAAATAATAAGTCTTAATATTAAAAAAAAAATCAGCAAAAAAGTGTACCAGCATGAGTTTTTAACTCATACCTATTTTATAGTTTCTTTGGCACTTTTTGGAGCGAAAAACAATATTCTTGTTATGCTTAAATTCGACAGCCCATCTTGAAGGTCTGAACAGAACATTATTTTTATAAAAAATGAGGAGGTATTTACAAAAATAATGTTGTTGTTTTAAATTAGTGTGTTACAACTACTTTTTTCATTTCGTGCCAATCAGAGCCACTTATTTCTACAAAATAAACGCCATCGTTCAAATTGCTAATGTCTAGTTTGATATTGTGACTATCATAATTTGCAGTCGCAAAAGTATAAGTTTTGCCAGCTAAATCTTTAATCTGAACTTGTACATCAGTAGCTTTCAAGTTTGTGTTAATGTCGATGTTCAACTGTCCTTGTGTTGGGTTTGGATATAAATTAAAAGCATTGCCATTTGTTGCGTCTTCAATTCCTACCGAACCATTGTTGCTACCTGGATCTTCAGGAATTTCGTCACATTCTTCAAAGTCAGTAGAAAGACAAAACTCGAAACTTGTATATAAACCATCGTGGTCATCGGAAGTAAAAGCGAAAATTTCGCAACCATTTTGGTACAATTCGCCATGTCCAATTTCAAAACCATCGGCATTGGCATCATAAACTACAAACTCGTAGCAGCTACCTCTTTCTACACAAATATATTCTAAGAAATCGCCTGTATAGCCTTCACCATGTCCCAAAATAATGCCATCTTGATTTATCAAATCCCATTGCACTTCTTCTGGATAAAAATCTGGACTGATATATAGTGCCAATTCATCACGCAATTCTGGTGCGATAACTACCATATCGGCAATTTTGCTATCATTCACAAGGTTTTGGTCAGTACTTCCATTTGGATTCGTTGCTTTTAGTTCCAATTCATACACGCCTGTTTCGGCAGGAGCTTCAAAAGCACTTAACTCTACAATTTCTGTATCATATTGTGCCAAGCTACCTGTCCAATTGAATGTTTCTGCCAATTCGCCATTTAAGCTTACTTCAATATCAACGTTTGTCAAAGTTTCGCTACCACGATTGTAAAGCGTAAAAGTAGGCTGTACTACATCTTCGCAAATCACATTGTCAAAGCTTTTCATATCCAAAACACTAGCGTCTTTTTCAAATACTTCGCAGCCACCTATCAAACCATCAAGGTGTGCAAGTAATGTCTCGCCATTCAAGTTTTGATTGACATAAGACCAAGAACCGCCGCCATCTGGACAAACAACATAATAATGAGGATTGCCACAATTTGGCTTATCGCTACAACCAGCTACTGTATTGATAAGTGGGTAAGTAGCCGAGCCACCATTTCGGATAGCTTGTACTGCTGCATCTACTGTTTCTACTGCTCCTTCAATACCTAATACAACTGTCGTATTAGTTCCATTTGGGCCATGTGTTTGCCAAACTTCTTCTAATACAGGCAACTTTGCAATACAGCTAGATTCAGAAACAATCCAAAAAGCCATGATTACAATTTTGCCTTCGTCTAGATAGTCACGCAAATTGTGATTATTGCCATCTAAATCAGAAAAGTTGGTATCAGGAAAATCGCTAATATCTGCTGTTGCAGTTGGTTGATTACACAAACTCAAAAGTGTGAACAACATACTAAAAAGTAAAAATCTTTTTTTCATAATAGAATAATTTTAAAATAAATGAATGACGGTATAATGAGAAAAATTGTGAGAGAAATTACTAAATAAGCGTACACATTTATATTCTAAATTTGTGGAATGCTAACACCTTAATTTTACAAGAGTTGGCACACAGTGTTCTATTGTTAAATAGTACTTGACAATTAGCTTATTTTTTATATAGCTAATTTAAGATTTCTTTCAGAAAGAAAAAAGAACAGATTTTTTCATTTGCCGATAAAAAAGTTAATTTTAAAATGTGTAAACTATTGATAATCAATGCCTAAAAGACTTGTTTTCTTTTACTTTGTCAATAAAAAATGAATGTTTTGATGGGTAAGAAATTCTAATTAGAAAGAAAATAAACGATTCAATGGTTTATAAATAAAAAGTAATATGCTTACTTAATGATTAATTTATTTGTTATGGTTTGGCTTCCTAATGTAGCAGTTACAAAATATAAGCCTTCTGTTTTTAGAGTCAATGAAATATTTTTGGACTGCGAGAGAGCGTGATAAATAGTTTTTCCTACTACATTTTTTATTTCAATCTCATCAATATTTTGTTGGCTTGTGATATAAAATTGGCCATTGCTTGGATTAGGATAAATTCTTAATTCAGTATTATAATTAGGTTCATTGATAGCGGTAGCCATAAAGTAATCTGATAATATGTCATACATTGGATTAAAAATGCCAAACCATTGAGTTTGCGTATTGGTCATCGTAACCAAGGTGAAGCCATGTTCCATACTGTGAAACATAGAAGTAAGATTGCTAAAATATCCATCATGTCCAATGACCATATCATTATTTTGTCCAGACGCATGATGAATACCTAGCCCATATCCAGCAGTCCAACTGCTAAAACTATTGGGTACGAAAGCCAACATTTCGTCTAGCGATTCGGCATTCACTAATTCGCCATTGAGCAAGGCACTAAGCAACAATGCAAGGTCGGTAGGGCAGCTTATAATATTTCCTGCTCCATAAGCATAGCTCAACATTGATGTTGTAGATACATTGTTGTAGCTTTTTAAACCATTTCCGAAGTTCCACCAAACGCCAGCACTTGGCTCTGTAAAAGTTTCATAAGCTCCAAAATAAGTATGATTCATTTCAAGCGGAGTCCAAATACGATTTCTCAATTCTGTTTGAACAGGATTTCCTGTAACTGTTTCAACGATTAAGGCTGCAAGTGCATAATTGCTATTAGAGTATTGAAAGCTTGTGCCTGCCGAAAAACTAGGCACATCACTAACAATGTTTTCAAGTATATGTTGGGGCGTAAAAAAATAATCGAAATCCGAAGTAATGTCATTTCCACTACTAGCAGTTTCGAGATAATCGGCAATTCCGCTCGTATGATTTAACAATTGTCTAACAGTAATTAGAGTATCAAATTCTACATCAAGGGAGGCATAAGTATTCCAAGATTCATCTAAGTCAATCAAATTTTCTTCTGCAAGCAGCATTACTAAAGTCGCTATGTTTAATTTAGTCGTACTAGCACCATGAAATACGGTTGTATCTGTGATTGGTAGATTATTTTTTCCAACGCCAGCCGTTCCATTCCAGACTGTTCCATTTGGCATCATTAAATGAGCCGAAACGCCATGATTTTCTAAATTAGAAACGCTATTTTCAATTACATTTTTTAGTTGAATCGCAAGTGTCATATCAACTTGAGCTTTTGCTAATTGTATGAAAGAAATGAGGAGGCATAAAATGATAAGGTTTTTCATCTGAATTATTTTTTGATTCTGCTATTTTCGGTTTGATATGAAGATTTAAGTAGTCAGACAAAAATAAATATACATCTCGTTGGAGCTAACACGCTGATTTTCAATGCGTTAGCCACGAATCGACCGTTTATTAAATAGTGCTTGGCACTTATATCAAATTATAATAGACAATGTATTTGGCACTTAATGCGTCTTTGTCATATCCTCATCAACCACAATCACAAAGTCAGCCATTTGCTTTTCTGTTTCCAATATTTCGATGTTAGCTTGTTGCATGCTTGCAATCGTCAAAATATTTAATTTCGGATTTTTTTGCTTCAAATACCAAACAATACCTTCATAATTATTGGAATGATACGTTCCGTTGTAGTGTATAAATTGCTGCTTTTTAGTATGATTTTTCAAAATAAAATGAGCCATCGTTGCATCTTTTACCGCTTGAGCTTTCGGAAAATTTTCGCCGTTCATATGTTCGCCCATTTCTAACATTGCTGCATAATTTGGCAAGCTCAAATCAACTTCAATAGGCAAAGGTGCGATATACTTTTTTGCGGCTTCGCTAAGACTATCCAAACTCTCCAAGCCATCATAAAACACCATCGAAGAATAGCGACGAGGAATATTTGTGGCGATAAAAGGCAAACTATTCGCCTTTGCCAAATTCATCAAAGGCTTGTAGTCAGTCGTATAATTTGGCCAAAGCCGCATTTCTTTCTCAAAAAGGTTTTCGCTAATTTGGCTTTGCAAATACTCATCTATCAACAATTGATTGTCGGCTTCAAACATTTCAGCACCCAAAACGAGTTGCTTTTTGCTGTTTTCAATCAAGTCTTTCGTCAATTCTAGCTGCAACCAATGGCAAATAGGATTGTTGTGCAACTCACCAAACAAAACAATATCTGCTTTTTGGGCTGTCGCCAGCATTTCTGTATAGTTGCTTTTTTGTCCTGTTTTCGCAAATATTTCATACGCATTTTTGATGCTAAAATGCAAGGAACTTATCGCTAAAAAAATAGTTAAAATAAGAAAGTGTCGTTTTTTCATGCTTTTTGTTCAATATTCAATGTTGTAAATTATTTTTTCCAAACCATCAAAAAGCCACTAGTAAAACTATTTGGCAGTTTATTGGCAAGCTGACAATCAAGATTTTGCAGTTTTTCGGAACGACGAATCAAGAGCGAAAAAGGAAAAACATCGCCTACAAAATCGGCGTTATTCAGCTTTTCTAGTTTAAAATTGTTGCTAGTTGCCAATTGTTTGATACTAGTTTGCGTAAAAAACTGAATGTGTTCCAGATGTTCGGCTGCCGACTGTATGGTTGTGCCTTTGTATCCCAACATTTTTTTGCTAAATATCACGGCATCAAGCAAACGCCCACCTTTTGTATAAAGCCATTGCATAGGTTTCGTCACGAATACTTCCCTCGGCCCATATCCATTTGGAACGGTAGCCAACAAAATACCACTTTCTTTCAAGAGTTCATAAGCAGTTTGCAGCAAAATTTCTGGTTGTTGCAAATGTTCCAATACTTCGCTACAAATCAAAGCATCGTATTGTTGCAAATTTTGTTTATCTGCTATTAAATCTTCGGCTGCCAATTGTTTGAAATTTACATTTGGCCAAAAGTTGTATTCTTTAGCTAGGTTAATGGCTTTTTCGCTCAAATCTATGCCCAAAACTTCGTAGCCAGCTTCGCCTAATGCACGGCTGATGATGCCATTTCCACAGCCAATATCTAAAATTTTACCTCTTTTTGGTATATTTGCTGCTAGGTTTTGAATAATGAATTGCAAGCGTTTTTTATCTACAACTTTTGTATATTGCATGGTTTCGGTTTTTATAGGTGTGTTTTTATGATAAGTAGTCGTTTAGAAGTTTTTGGGCATTTTACTACAAGATAACACCTTGAATGTTAATGCGTTAGCCACGAAACGAATGCTTTATTAAACAGTACTTGGTACTTAAAAAACGAATATACAAAAGAAAAAAAATAATAATAAATTGCTGGAATAGTATTAGGCATGTTATGGTTTTAAAAATATGAACGTTATGAATTATTTATCTCATTATTATGTAGCAAATTGTCCGAGCAATCCGAATTATACTTTGGGTTTGCTATTGCCAGATTTTGTGCGGAAGCAAACTTCAAAATTTCGTATTGCGAATGTAGAAATGCCTTTGCTTTCTGCAAGTTCACAATATTTTCATCGAGGTGTGTTGTGTCACTACAAAACAGATGCGTTATTTCATGTATCAGATTTTTTCAAAAAGCATTTAGCAAACATTCAGCAAGAGTGGAAAGCTTCTAATTTTGAAAGTTTACATAAATATAAATTTTTTTTGGCTCATGTACTCCTCGAAATGATGTTGGATAGAATTTTGATGCAAGATGAGCCAAAAATTTGTATCTCTTTTTACCAACATTTAGCTAATATAAATAAAAAAGAATATGAAGAGTATATTTCTAAAATTGGTTTGTCGAAAGCTCATTCTGTTCAAATTTTTTCTGCTTATGAGCGATTTATAAAAAATCAATACTTGCACAAATATTTAGATAAAACAAAATTTATTAATGGATTAAGTTATGTATATCAAAAAGTTACACATTTAAAAATATCAAATAAAGATAAACATAAACTTATTGATAGCCTTTGCAATATTGAGCTAGCTATGCAAGCAGACTATGAGGCTTTTTTGTTGGGCTTGAAGAGTGAAATATCGAGTTTCATTTTATGACATTTTTTTGACAGAAAAAGCGACAACAAAATGCCTAAAATACTTGACTTTTAAAAGTATAGCTTTATTTTTGAGAAATATTTTAATACAATAATTTTTTAATTTCAATAACAATGAAAGAAGTAACCCATAACGAACTTGAAACAGTAATAGATATAAAGAAACAAATCGTTAAAGCTATGTCTAATAGCGAAATACTGCATTTTTGGCATATCGAATCCCAAAAGCTAGTTAGTTTTTCGGATACTCACGAAGCCGCTGATGAGTATAATGACCAGATTGAAGCTTCGCCAGAAGAGTATTTGCAAATTTTGTCTGATAAGACTATGAGCGAGCAAGCACTTGCAGAACAATTTATAGCAGAAAATTTGCAGAGTGACATTTCTGGTTTGGGCGATAAAACAGCAGAAGAAATATTTGCGGAAGTACCAAACTGGGCGGCAGCTTGGACAACTTATCGGAAGCAATTTTATGGAAATTTGGCTGAGAATTGGCTTAGTGAAAATGGTTTTGCTAGATAAGGAATAGTATCTCATCTTAGAATCAAAAAAGCTAATTTTTACTTTTCTATCGAAAAATAAAAATTAGCTTTTTTGTATTTATAAGTGCTATATTTCTATAACTACCAATCTGTACGAGGTACAGCAGAATAGTTTACTTTAAAAGCATTTACTTTACGCAGTTGTTGCTTTACATCAGTAACGATTCCCATTTTCACACCTCTATCTACACGAAGTGAAGTAGTCATTGCTTTTTGCTGTTTCTCTGGCAGTTTTGAACGTTCATTCATAATGAACCTTCTCACTTCAGACACATTGCTGTTAGTGCTACCATCACTATCAACGATTTGATATATCACATCATTGAGCTGAACAACGGGAGCAGTACCAAATTTTTCTTGATAGGCCTTAGTTGGTTGGCCAATATAAATATAGCTTACCAGCGATTTCTTTTCCAATTTTTGCAATTCGGTTGCTTTTGCTGGCTTGATATTCACTTTCAGTTCGGTTTCACGCATTACGGTAGCTACCATAAAGAAAAATAGTAGGATAAAGATAATGTCTGGTAGTGAAGCCGTTGAAATAGCTGGCGTTTCTTTTCCGCCTTTTTTTCTAATTGCAGCCATAAGAACAAATAGTTTACAAGTTTAATAATTTTCGGGTTCTGCCTCCGAAATTCGCAGTGGATATACATTTCGAACTGTTTTCTGATTTTCTCTTTTCAAATCAGCATATTTCACACCAAAATTATTGATAGCATATTCGTCACGCAGTTCGTTGTAGGCCGCTTTTAGCTCATTTTGCACTGTAATATAAATTTCATAGGAAGTTCCTCTGTCATTTTTTAGTGAAACGATGGCTTTTTGCGGACTCAAAGAATAACGTGGGTCTACACCATTATTATTAACGTGTGTTTTAGCAAGTTCTTTGAGTTCAATCACATCCATCAAATCTCCTTTTACTAGAAGTTGGTCATTTTTATTAACCAAAATATCCAGCACATTTCGCTGATTTGCCTTATCAGGTGGTGGTGGTTCTTCTTCTGAAATAGGAGGAAGGAGTGTTATCAAACCTTTATCAATATCCATTGTAGTGGTTACGAGGAAGAAAATGAGCAGCAAAAAGGCGATATCTGCCATTGAGCTTGCGTTTATTTCCTGTAACTTTCTTTTACCTTTTGCCATAGTAAAGAAGTTTTATTGATTGATAAAATGTTTTATATAAATTTTCAAGGCAAAAGTGTTGTTCTTGCCTTGAAAATTTAGGATATTTCTATCTAAATAGATTACCGATTTCCATAATAATCCAACTGCCAAGAGCAATAGCCGAAAGCCACATTGCTGTGCCGAGGCCAGCAGTGATAAGTTTCATATTGCTAGGTGTTACATCGGCATATTTAGCCTTTGCAAAGGTATTTGAAATTTCGTCTGAAGCCATCACATACATAAGTAAAAGAAAGCCAGCGAAAACAGCAATACCAACTACACGCTTCATCGCTTCTTGAGGAGTAGAGATTAAATCGGTGATGAGATGATATATAGCGAACAATACAATAATAACCGCTCCGACAACAGAGAGTATTTGTGCTCCGCTAATACCATAGTTTACCAATAGGTCTTGCATAATATTATTATTTTTATTATCGAAGGTGGTTTAAGTAAGTGTTAAACAAAAATATAGTGTATTTCGGTCTAATCACTTATTTCAACTATCATATTATAGTCTATTTGTTGCCATGACTAGCCAAGATATCCATAAAACTAATAGAAGATTCTTCCATTTTGTTTACGATACTATCAATTTTCGCTACTAAGTAGTTATAGAAAATTTGTAGGATAATCGCAACGATAAGACCAAATACGGTTGTCAAAAGTGCTACTTTGATACCACCTGCTACCAAACCTGGAGAGATATCGCCTGCTTCTTCGATAGAGTCGAAGGCGAAAATCATACCGATTACGGTACCCATAAATCCTAACATCGGTGCTAAAGCGATAAATAGTGAAATCCAAACTAAGCCGCTTTCTAGCTTACCCATTTCAACGGAGCCAGATGAGGCGATTGATTTTTCTACTACATCAAGGTCGCTTTTGTTGTTGTAGCGTTCAAGTCCCTGCAAAAATATTCGAGCCACAGGGCCACGAGTAGAACGACAAACCTCTTTGGCTTGGTCTATGCCGCCTTCTTGCAAAGCATTTTCTACACTGCCCAACAACTTCGTTGTGTTTGTTGTTGAGAGGTTTAGCATTAGTATCCGCTCAATACAAAGTGCGAGACCTAATATTAAACAAAGTAATACAATTCCCATGAACTCCCAGCCACCATCAATAAAATACTTTTTCAATAGTTCTTGTCCTGTAAGTTCGGGTTCTTCTGTTTTAGTTGTTTCTGTTTCTGCCGCTGCATCGTCTGCAGCATTGTTCGTAGCAACTTCTTCGGTAGTAGTTTCCTCACCGTCTTGTGCTTGGGCATAATAGTTATCACTAAAAATCAACAGAAGCCCACACGCCAAAAAAAGCGTAAAAAACTTTTTCATATTAATTTTTATTTACGATTAATGAATTAGTTATCTTTCTTTAAATTTAAATGCAATGTTAAATTGCAACTATTTATGTTGTGACAATCTTGACTAAGAATACTTTTTTATTTATGCTTTTGCTCAAAAAAGAACTTTGCCTAAAAAAAGCTTTTTTTTTACCTCAAAAAGCCAAAACTTAAACAGTTATTTTAAATTTTTCTAAAAATAGTATTAATTTTTGAACTATTTAGAAAAACTTTAATTTTTTTATTTGAATAAGCAAAAAAACGTCTCTTATTCAAATAAAAAAACATTTTTACTCAATAAATATTTGATAATCAAACATTTATATACTATTTTTTATGTAAATATTTTTATATGTGATATGCTTACTGCTCTTATATTTCAAATGCAGCAAATTTATAAGTGTCAAACACTATTTAACTGAAAATTTAAACAGCTTTCAAATCTTTCATTTAGGCAAAAAAAAGATTATTTGCTACTTGTTTTTATTTGAAAATAAGCAAAAAATGCTATATATTAATTTTGAGTGTTAAAATAGTTGTTTTGTGTTTCCCCAAACACAACAAACTATTTTATAAAATATTAGCATGTTTTTTTGTTTTGAATCGCAAAAGGTGGTCTATATTTTTTATTTGGTGCGTAAATATAATGTAAGCTATTGAGAATAAAAAATATTAGGGCAAGTTATTTTGTTTTCATAGTGTTTTTATATAGTCATGTCATTTGCCTGTAAAAACTTGTTTTTTGTATCTAGTTTTAGGCTAAAGACTAATCATTAATTGATGTGGTTTATGGGGTTTGCTAAGGTATTAGAAATTAGTGTGTTAGCTTTTACAATTTGTAAAATAAGGCTTTCCGACTGCTCAATACATGTTTGTTTCAAAAGCTTCTACAAGAAAACCAATAATACTTTGCAAAACAAGAATAAATGATTAAACGTTTGTATTTGGGCTATAAACGTTTGCAAAAAATGTATAAGTGCAATATGTTTTTTTGAAAAAATATATGAACTATTTAATAATTTGATAGCTTTTAGAGGTTAGTGTGTTAGTTTTCACAATTTTTTAGAATAAAACTGTTCGACTACTTACTTTTAGTCGTCATACATAATAAAGAGAAAGAAACCATTAAAACATGGAGAAATTCAAAGTGTAAAAAGACGGTTTTAGCCAGCAATATTATTTTTTTTTGTATTCTTTCTTAAACATCAATCATTTACTAAAGTCTATAAAGCAACTTTAGTATATTTTTTTTACATCAAAAAAAACGAATAACAAAGTGAACAGATGCAGTAGTATTTAGCTCCTAAGTGCCAAACACTACTTATTATAAATAGGACAAATTGCTCTAATGGCTTGAAAATTGAGGTGTTAGCTTTCGCAACTTGTGGCATAAGTCCGTACTTGATTTTAAAAAAAACCTTTAAATATAAAAGATATGATTAAGTTAGCATTCATTTCATTGATAAGTATGATATTTTTTACGGGAGATACTTCAGAAATAGTTATGGAAAAAACGATTACAAAAACAACTACCGAAATAGCTACGGATACATCGGCTATCGAAACATTGGCTGAAATGCCTGTGGAAACTAGCGAAAATGAGCATGAAGTGACTTGCAGTGTAAAAAATGATGTGTATCAAGTGGGTGAAAAACTCACTTATAAGGTCTATTACAATTGGACGGCAGTTTGGATGAGTGCTGGCAAAGCTATGTTTGATATTCAGGAAGGAAATGTAGGTGGCAAAGCTGCTTTGCATATCGTGAGCAAGGGTGTGACGGCTCGTAGTTTCGATTGGTTTTTTAAGGTAAGAGACCGCTATGAAACCTATATCGACCCTGAAACAATACAACCGCTAAAGTTTGTGCGTAGCGTGAAAGAAGGCGATTATACGAAAGAAAATTTGTTTACTTTTGACCATGACAATAATGAGGCAATGGTGCATTATCGTAAGCGAATGGGCAAGCTACAAGCCGAAAATGAAAAGGTAACGATACCAAATTGTACGCAAGATTTGTTGTCGGCTATTTATTATACTCGTTGTATTGATTATGAAACGATGTCAGAAGGCGATATCATTCCTGTGGAGTTGTTTCTTGATGGTGAGATATATTCCGTGCATTTGAGATATAAAGGAAAAGATAAGCTAAAACACAATAGAAAATGGTACAATTGCGTAAAATTTAGTCCATTGTTGCTAGAAGGCGATACTTTTGATGGTGGCGAGGCCATGACGATTTGGGCTACTGACGACGACAACCGTTTGCCTTTGCTGATTGAATCTCCGCTAACAGTAGGTTCTGTGAAAGCTTATTTGATAGATTATGAGGGTTTGAAACACGATGTTACTTCATTGCGATAGTTGCTTTTTTTAGTTTTTGATTATAGAAAAAAAGGTCTTTACAATTTATCATAATTGTAAAGACCTTTTTTATTTTTTTTCCGAAAATGAAGGCTATTGCTTCGTTAGAATGCTTTGGCACTCTCGCTCTCCATCGGTTGATTCATGTTTATATAAAATAGAAATTTGACCATTTGTGATATTTGCAGTAAATGTGCTTTTGGTCAGTTCGTTATCAATACTGTATTGAAGCGGAATGGCAAACCTGTTTGTTTCCATCACAAATCCATATATTTCAGTACCAAAGTGTCCAAATTTATCAAAAGTGATACGTCTGATATTATCTGGGTCTTTGCTAATTTCGCAAACATCGGAAATAAATTCACTTGGAGCGTCAAGGCATATTGTTAGAATGTCATAAGTTCCTATAAATCGCTCTCTCATTTCGGTATCGCAAGGTTCGTCTCCATCTTCGTAGCCGTCCATACAGATACATTCATAAGTGCCATCTGACAAAAGATTGCAAGTTGTATTGCCTACGCATTCTGCTTCAAAACAATGGTCTATTTCTTCACAATTTTCGCCTGTAAAGCCATCTGGACATTGACAATAAGCATTTCCTTCATCGTCAGTTTGACAAGTGCCTCCGTTTTCGCAATTTATCAAAGAGCAGGCTTCTATGGCTTGGCAAGGTGTGCCAAAATAACCATCGTCACAGTCGCAAACAGGGTCTCCGTTGTTGTCGATGGTGCAATGGCCATATTGCCCGCAGTCGAGTGTATCGCAAGGACTTTCTCGCTGGCAAGAAGCCAAAAAAGTGATGCTGATGCTAAGTAAACCGATAAGGAAGATATGATATGATGATTTCACTTGTTTTTTATTTTTTTACTTAAATAGTCGTTCAGAAGTTTTTGGGTATTTCAGAACAAGATAACACCTTGATTGTCAATGCGTTATTAAATCAATGGTTCTGACATTTTTTATAACAATTATTAGCTTGATAAAAAGACTCCTTTTGGTAAGGGAAACATACTATTTTTCAGTTCAAAAGGCCATTAAATTTGCAAATATTGGCCGCCTTAGCCTAAAAAAAATAGTATGTTTAAATCTTTGATAAAAAAATATATTAATATCCGAACTGTTGTTAAATAGTACTTGGTACTTAAATATTTTATGCTAAAAAAGACGCTTATTGCTTCACAAATTTTGCGGTACTTATCACATTTTTTTGCTCATCGAAAAAACGAATGAGATATAGTCCTTTTGCAAAACTTTGGACATTGATAGCAGCATTGTCGATACGATTAGCATTCATCATTTTGCCTGCATAATCATATATTTCTATGTCTGCTATGCGTGTCGAAGTTTTGAAATGCAAAATATCGCTGGTCGGATTAGGATATAAAACAATAGCTTGCTTTTCTGTTTCAAAAATATCGTTTGTGCCTACATTGAGTTGGTCTTCTGGTGGCAACTGACTACCAACAACAGGCCGTATCATTGGTGTGCCTTCAAAAATAGAATTTAGCCATTGGCCGCTAGTATTATAAAAAGTTTGGTCGGCAGAGTTGATATTTCTATCAAAGCCGATATACATTGGAAAGGTATTGCGTTGTTCGAGACCGACATATATCGTATCTGAAACCGCAATAGGAGTTTCGAGCGTATAAGTCCAAAAGCCATTTACTTGATTGAGAAAATGTGGCGTTTCGTAAGAAGCTGACGAATAAAGTAAACTATCTTCGTTGGTTTCTGATTTTACGCTTTTCCAAACATTCAGGTTGAATTCTAAGTTCTCAATATTTGCGTTCATGTTTACAAAATTGATTTGAATTGCTCGCAGGCTGTCTTCTTCATTCAAAATGTATTCCATTGCGAGACGTGAGCCAATGCCATTTAAGCCATAAGCACGCTCGGCAGAGCCATCGTCGAGAGCAAAATAATTGAAAAAAGTTTGATAACGATACAAGGTATCATTACTATTCAACAACTCATTTGCACCACTTATCACTTCCCATTCTATTTCTAATACAACTGAATCTCGCTGTACAAAAGCCTCGTTTACTGCCGTATCATTAATTAAATCAACTAGATTATTTTGCAAACTATTTTTCGATTGATTAATTCTAATAACAGAATCGTCAGCATAATTGTTGGTGTTGTCTCTATCCAAAATTGGCGAAACTTCATCGAGACATACATCATTTACTTTTACATAATCCGTAACATTAATTGTATTGCTAGATGTTGCATTAATAGTTCGTATATCAGTATAAAAGTTATCGGCTAAACTCTCATCTAAATGATTGATGAAATGTTTCCAAGGCATTTGTTGATACCTTTTTAGCATAGAAGAAATTTCTTGCGTATGAGCTACTTCCGAAAGGTTGTTGGAAAGTGGCTCATCATTTAGCCTAATATAATCAATATTCCAATGGTCGTTGTTGCCCGAAATAGTGGCTAGATTGCGAAATCGAAATCGAAAATTATCTTCTACAAATTCTGGTGGAATGACCAAATCGACTCGTTTAAATTCAGGATTTTCTAAAATGGCTTCTATACCAGCAATTTTTGTTTCATTTAACAATTGTAAAGTATCGCCTTGCAAATTTTTGACTACAATATCAGCAAAGTCTGTTATGGTTTCCCAAGCTCTATATGTGGCTGGTATTTGGCTAGTAAGCGAAAATTCAAGTGTGCTATCTACAAGAGTTGAAGTATATTCTGCTAAATCAACATAAATACTATCATTTGTTATAATGTCATCATCAGAAGTATAAGTATTATCAGCATAAAAAATATGTTCTGAATCAATAGAAATAATATCTACCGAAGCGATACAATCTTCAAAAAATTCCGTTTCATTTTCGAGTGTAAAGCAAATAGCAGAAAAATCTAATGTTTCAGTAATGTCGTAAATGGTATCTCTTGTAATTTCAAATTCTATGAGTAAGCTGTCTTCTATATTTGGAAAATCGCCATAACCTTGCTCTTGAAAAAAGAAAGTCATATAAAGCGAGTCTTCTACATTTCCATCAAAGCAAAAAGGATTGGAAGTCAATACATCAGCACTACCATTCGCAAACTCATCGCCTGTTGAACTCACAGAAGGCGTATAAGGCTGGCCAAATTGATTGAAGCCATCAAGTGTCGCAACGCCCATACTAATTGCGTTGGTAGCATAAGTATTATTGATAAAAGCATAATTGTTTGACCAAAGCTTGTCGTCTGGATATACCAAAGAAGTGGAAAAATCTTCTGTAAATGGCAAACGCACTACTTTTTCGTAACCAATATTGAAAATATGAAAAGATTTGCACTCAAGCGTATCGCCATCAATTATAGCATTACTCGTAATATCAATATAATATTGGCCAACATCTAAAGAAAGGTCTTGCTCACCAATATCAAATTTTACTGTTCCCTGAAAATCATTGGTATAAGCTTCATAAATATCATATACACGGTCTGCTCCTTGTCCTGTTCTGTAAGAAACTCTGCCTTGCTGCCCCTCACAACCAATAGAAAAAATAGCTAAATCTGATGTTTTAAAAGTATTGCTGCCTGCTTCGTCTAGCGAAAGCGTAACCTCAACTATGCTACCTTCTGCATCTTCTACATTTATGAAATAAGCACCTGCATCAAGGTCTTCAAAAGTAAATGTATTGTCATTACTTGTTATTGGAGTGTTACCATTTAGGGAATAGTTATACTCAGGAACGCCACCATTAACATTTACTGTGATAGTACCTTTTACTACACTTCCTGCTTCTACTCCACAACTAATAGGTTTTTGAAAATCTGTGATAGATATATTAAGCGGATTTGAGCATAGGTTGTTGTAGCTTTTGCGAAAGCCTTTTTCTGCCTTAGCAGCCGCCAAATCATAAGCAGGATTGTGTTTTAGAGGAAATAATTTTTCTTGTGCTTGCACTTCGTCCACAGACAAACAGCATGCAAGAATCGAAAATAGCAAGACGAAAATAGTCAGTCGTTTCATAAATGAGGTTCTCCGTAACGATAAGTTCGTTATTTTGTTAGTTGAAAAAAATATAATTGCTAAAGTCTTTTATTGTTACTACACTATAATCTAAGTTTTGGGCTTTTTTTTATTGAAATGTTACAGCAAAAGTAGAACGACACGCCCTTGTTGGTGTTATGACCAACAAGTTGTTACACAAAAAATAAGCTTAAAACTAATTGTTTAGTTTTAAGTTGCTGGTGATAACACACAGCAACGGCGAGAGTTGTTGTTTTTATTAAATGAGTAACATTTAATAAAAAAGCACTTAAAACCTTTGATTATTTAAATTATAGTGTAGTTACTAAGTGAAAGACTTTAGCAATAACTAAAAATAAGCTTGTTTTATTGTATCAAAATCAAAAGCTAAGATTAATTATTTTTTGATGTATCAATTGTCGTTTTTTGTGGCACAGCAATAATGGTATCAATATTTTGAGTGTTAGTTTGGCCATTTGCTCTTGCTACACTATCTGCTTTTGCTGCCATTTTTGCTGCAAAATCAGATTCTATTTTTTCTTTTTCTTGCTCATATTCTTTCAACACATTGTCGTAAGACTCTATTTGCTCCGAATTTTCTGTTATCCAAAGGTCGATAGGCGAGCCTACTGTTGTCATTGCTCCTTCACTTGCCGAAGGACTTTGTTTATACACTTTTGCGTGTTCTCTGTTCGTAATTGTGCCTTGCGGAATTACCGCTCCCACATTCAAAGAATAAGCATTTATCACGATTTTTGCTTGCTTAAAGGTCTTGCCCACTACCTCTGGCACATCTACTCGGTTGATGGCAGAAGTTCCACTACCTAAAATTAAATCAATTTTTGTGCCTTTCGGAACACCTGTACCCTCAGCCACGCTCGAACCATTGAGTTTTATGTCCAAAACAGCATCTCTTGCCATATCTGGAATATAGTTTTCCTCTCCAACATCTAAACCAATACTTTTGAGCAATTCGTGTGCATTTCGACGAGAAGAATTAATGATTTTCGGAATTTTCACACTTGGCGGTGTTATCGCATTAATCGTCAAATAAATGCGTCGATTTTCCTTTACTTTCGCTCCACCTTTCGGATTTTGGTCGAGAATAGCACCTGGTAGTTTTTCTTTGCTATAAGAGGAATCTATAACTGCATAACGCAATCCCTTGCTTGTCAGTTGCTTTTCGACTTGCTTTAAAGTCAAATTTTCGAGGTCTGGCACCGTAATGCTTTCGCCATGACGAGTGTAGCTGCCGAGAGCCATCATCGTGAAAAACACCAAAAACACACTCAAAATAGCCATATACATCAGATGTTTCCAAAAATGTCGGCTAAAGATAAATTTTATAAAACCCATGGTATGATATAGTTTGCTAATTTATTTTTTTTTAAAAAAGAGAATTACGAGGTTTGTCTTTCCATTCAATATGGCCATTTATATTCTTTTTTTCAAAAACGGCTAATATCTCTAGACAAAATTCCATAGTTTCATTATCATTAAGTTCTTTTGCCGCTTCATAAAGCCTAATAAACATTTTTTTACCTGTTTCAGTTTGTTTATAGTTTTTCTTTCGAAAGTTATGCATAGCACATAAAACTTGTCCATTTGCTAAAGTAGCTTTTCCTCCTTTATCTTTAGCTTTAATATGATCAACATGAAGTTCTACACCATCTTTTTTTCCACGGCCACAGATAACACATTTATAACCATCTCTTTCTAAAATTGCTTTTTTTTGAGCAGATGTAAAATCTTCCAACTTCCTATTATGCACATATTCTGGGTCATAACGATATATTCCTTTAGCAATTTTTATTAAAAATCCTTTTTGAGATAAAGTACGAATACCTCTATCTGGGTCACGAAAAACGCCACCTGTTCTTTTTTTCCACTCTGTTGTTGCCCAATCTACAACTTCGGGGTGTGCAATATCCCTTAAAGGATTTTTAATAAAAAATTCTCTTAATAAATTAAGCTGGGTTATTTTCTTTTTTGCCATTTTTAAAAAAATTAATTGAACCTGTTTCTTTAATAATTCTATTTTGAGCTAACTCACAGTAAACACTATCTAATTCAACACCGATAGCTTTTCTCTTCAAGTTTTGTGCTACTAAAAGTGTTGTTCCACTTCCTGTAAAAGGGTCAAAAACAACGTCATTTTGATAACTAAATAACTTGACACAACGATAAGGTAATTCTTTTGGAAATGGAGCCGGGTGTCCAATACGTTTTTTACTTTCTCCATTGAAAGTCCAAATCCCTTTAGTCCATGTTTTAAATTCATCGCCCGTTACATCATTAATTTTGCTACCATTAGTCTTTTTCCATTGTTCTTTATATAAAACTACAATCAACTCAACAGGTGCAATAACAACAGGTGATGAAGCAGATTTCCAAGAACCCCACGCAGTACGTCTTGAAATATTCCCTTCATTCCATACAATTGTAGTTTTATACTTCCAGCCGACTTGTTGAGCAATGCGAGTTAAATCCGAACCAACAGCACGATGTCCACCTTTATTTTTATCAAGTGGAATATTCATACATAGTCTCGCTTGTGTGTTACTCCAATTATAACAATTTAATAACCATTTTTCAGAAAATTCTAGATATTCTTCATAATTTAATTCATCATCATTTGAATTGTAATCTATTCCTAGATTATAAGGCGGTGATGTCACGATTAAATCTATGAATTGTCTATCAAATAAATTTTCATTTAAAGAATCTCCATGAAAAAGCAAAGTTTTTTTATGACGAAAAAATTCTTTACGATAACCAAAATTTGGTTCTTCAAAGAAATCAACATTGTTATCTTCTAGTTTATAATTATTATCCATATCTTTTTTTATTTTAAAAATAGTAAAAATTAAACCGTAACTCCTTGATTTTCAAGTCTTTGCTTTCCAAATTCCAAGATTTTATCAATAAAAGCATAAGGCGTATAGCCATTCAAAGCCGTTTGATGAAAAATGCAAGTAGCAGGTGTCATGCCAGGCAGCGAATTAACTTCTATGATGTAAGTTTCGATTTTGCCATCGTCATAAATTTTCACGAAAGCATCGATTCTTGCATAGCCTTGAATATTCAAAATTTCGGCTACTTTTTTCAATTCCGCCATCACTTTTTGAGCAATTTCTTGGCGTTTTTCGGCATTAGTTGCATAGCGAGCAGGCGTAATATTTTGGCCTTGGCCAGCCAAAAACTTTTCTTCTAAAGATAAAACATCTTCGCCAGCAAGTGTTTCCGAAGGCTCAAACATTTCGTATTGCAAGCTATTATTTTCACTAGAAAAATGCGTCAATAAGCCGCCTGTCACTTCCAGAAAATGTGAACACTCGCCTTTTTCTATCAACTCTTCTATCAAAAAATAATTTTTGGCAGGAAACTCTTCTTTTGGTTTCAAGCCCAAAGCTTTGACTAAATCAGCAGCTAAAATATCGGCATTTTCTCTGAAAATCAAAGCCATATAAGCCGTCAATTCCGCACGATTTTTCAGCTTTTTCACTGCCGAACTGCAACCATCATCGCTAGGTTTCGCAATCAAAGGATAGCCAAATTCATGCTCTATTTTTTCGATAACAGCCGTTTCAGTTTCTTGCCACGCTGTTTTTTGCAACAAATATTGTTCTGCTACTTTTATGCCATTTTTTTTCAATAGCTGATTTGTCACATATTTATCTATCGTGATTTGCGAACTCGCAATGTCCGAACCATTGTAAGGAATATGATATTTCTCCAAATCTTTTTGCAAACGCCCATCTTCGCCAGGCCGTCCATGCAAGGCGATAAAAACAGCATCAACTTTTTTTGCTAAAACTTCGATGCTTAATAGTTGTGGTTCGTATGTTGCTTCATCTGTGCAATATTTTTCAATAATATCGCTGGCTTCTGCCTTTATTTGCTCTACAATTTCATGCTTTTTAAAACGCATTATTTTTTCCTTAATATCGTCTGCGTTGTCTTTCAGCAAAATATTGATAGGAATTTCATGTAATTTGTAATTTTCGGCATCGCCTGTCAAGAAAATAGGAATAGGCAAATATTTGTTTGATGACGACAATTTTTCGTAAATATTTCGGCCGCTTTCTACCGAAATATGTCTTTCGGACGAATAACCACCTAAAATGACACCTACTTTTATTTTTTTTGTCGCTTGTTTTTTCAAACTTTCGAGCTGCAAATCTAATTTTTCTAATAAATGCTCAAAATTAAAACTATTTGTTAGAGTGTTGATGCGTTCTTGCAGCGAATTTCTGATAATATATGTCAAAAATTGCGAAGGATTCATACCAATTTCGGCAGCTTGATGAAAAAAGAAAGACGACGGCAACATACCAGAAGTTGTATTTGGGTCGTTCAAAAATATTTTTCCATCATCGGAAATAAAACCATCAAGACGAGCGTAAGTGTTGAATTTCAAGTAATTGAATAGTGAAATACATTCTAATCTAATGGCATTAATCTGTTCATTTGGCAAATCAATAGGCGTGATTTTGCTCGACAAACCAGCCAAATACTTGGAACGATAATCGTAAATTTCTTTGCCTTTGCGAATCTCTGTTGGTGGCAAAGCGATAGATTCTTGCTTTTCGTTTCGCAACACAATACACGAAAATTCTTTTCCGCTCAAAAACTCTTCTATCAGCACTTCATTTTCCTTGTCGGTGGCTTCTAAAAGTAAGCTATCTTCGTTGTTTTCAAAATAATTTGTGAGATAAGCAAATAATTCATCTGGCTGATAAATCACTTCTTTTTTTGCGGCTCTATGTGCCAACAAAGGCAAGCCCAAACCATTTCGCACATCAATGAGTTCACGCACAAAATAAATCTTTTGTTCCTCATTTTTCGTTTGCCAATCGTTTTTTTCGAGCCTTTGCAAAAACAAACTTTGATTGATAAGTCGCTCAAATTCTGCAAAATTATCTTCCCACAAAACGCCTGCACCAATAGACGAACCTTGATTAGATGATTTGGTTACAAATGGCAAACCGACATGATTTTTCGCTGCCTCAAAAGTAGCTTTTTTTGTTTCCAAATTGGCAGAAAGCCATTTGTGGCGTTTGATGATAGAAAACTCTGGAATGTTGAAATTTGCACCTTTCATTAGATATTTCTGAAAGCTTTTGTCCATACCAATTGCCGAAGGCAAAATGCCAGAAGCGGTATAAGGAATCTCTAAAAATTGCAACAAACCTTGAATAGAACCATCTTCGCCATATGCTCCGTGTAGTGTTAGAAATGCAAAATCAATGATTTGCGACAATTCGGCAGGATTTATCTTTTTTCCTACTTCATTTATCAAATCATTTTGAGCCTGTTCGCTCAATTTTCCGAGCGACTCGGCATACATCTGAAAACCATATTTTGAAGGCGAAAAGCTATTGGCAGGCGGATAAAAATCACGAATACTGCCTTTGTAAACGTATTGCCAATCCAATAATATGAAGTTGCCAAAACTATCGACAAAAATAGGTACAGCTTCAAATAATGATTTGTTTAGATTGTCGTAAACTGTTCGGCCGCCAGCAAATGAAATTTCTCTTTCTCTCGATTTGCCGCCAAATATAATGCCTATTTTAAGTTGTTTCATGGCTTTTTTAAATACTTAATATAACAGATTTTTTCTGCAACTTGCGGAAGTTAGCACCAACAGACAAAGTCGCTTGTTTGGTGCAAATAGTTATTGGTGATAACATCAACAACGGCACGTTTTTTTATTTAATATTGAAATTTATAACACTTTGATAATGCTTTTAGGCTGTTTAAAGTTCTAAAATATTTTTTTACAAAATCAAAACGCTTTTTTCTTCAAAAACTTGCCAAAGTTAGCAAATTTCTAGCAACTATTTGAAAGCTGTTAAAGTAGTTTTTCCATAAAAAAAATTTTTTAGCCTAAATCCACTTTTCGCAAGCGTGTCATTTCTCGTTTTCCGATAGGGCCAGGAAGGGCTTCTAGCTTAAAACCTACGCTTTTCATCGTTCTTTTTACTACGCCTTTTGCACAATAAGTAGTTAGTATTCCATTGATTTTCAAGCAGTTATACATTTGTATAAATATTTCGACTGTCCATAGTTCAGCTTGGGAGCTAGGAGCAAAAGCATCGAAATAAATAATATCGAAATGATTATTTGGCAAATCTATTTCTTCAATTTTGTTGTGGTATTTTGTGAGATGAAAATATGGCGAAATATTAGTTGTTTCACTCCAATTTGCTTGATGTAAAGCTTCAAAAGCCGTTTTTTCGCTGTTTGCTTCCAATTTTTCTACATAATTGAGCTGAAAAGCGGCGGCTAACGAAATAGGAAAAGCTTCGATAGTATGATAATGAATATGTATTTTATTATCTTGTTTTTTTTGTTCCAAATAAGTCATAAAAGCATTTAGGCCTGTGCCAAAGCCCATTTCAAAAATGTAAATATCTTTGTTTTCTTTGCTTTTTTCCTTCAAAGCAGCATCTATAAAAACGTGTTGCGATTCTTGAATTGCACCATGCACGGAGTGATAATTTTCATTGAAGGCTGGCACAAAAATAGAGTGCGAACCGTCGGCTGTTGTGACTATTTTGTTTTGCATTTTATATTGCTGTTTCTTTTTGTAACAAAAAATAATACGAGTTCTGTTTTTTGCTAATTTATGCTTATTTTTTTTGTTGCAATAATATTTCCTACTTAAAATTAAATACTTAGCACTAAAAAAAACTTTTTTTAACATTTTATTAACTATAACTAACGTTTTTTTGTTATAAAAAAATTACATTGCTTTATTATCAAGTAATTGGACAGATTTATTCCACAAATTGCGGAAGCTAACAAAAAAATATCGGTTCTTTGACAATTTGGGTGGTGCAAAGATAACATAAGGAAGAAATTATATCTT
>JBMZCV010000075.1:0-22428 GCA_049613665.1 Chitinophagales bacterium
AAATGAACAACAGCCGAAAAGCGGACTGCCTGAAAGACATAAGGACAAGACTATATAATCCTTTTTAAAACATACAAAATAACTATTAAATAAGTTTTGTCATAGTAGTTTCAAAGCGGAAACGGCTGAATAAACTATCGATTCGTTGCTAACGCATTGATGTTCAGCGTGTTAGCTTCAACGAGATGTATATTTATTTTTGTCTGACTACTTATTTTCAACGAAATGTCATGTTTAGCAATTTTCAACATGGCATTTTAATGACAAACAATAAATTACAACAAGATATTGCATTTTAGCATTGTTTTTTTTGGTCAAAAAAACTAATTGTCAAATAAATCAATGTAACCCAAAAAAAGCGGTCTCCCTTGCCATAGCAAGAGAGACCGCTTTTTTTGCAGAAAATGTATTATTTTTTATTCTACCGTATAAAAATTGAGCAAAGGTATGTCAATACCAACAAACAAGCTCCAACGATATGCCGACGAAAAATCAATAGTAGCTGCTGTGCTTGTAATTTCTCGCAATTGCGGGCCATACTGCACGCCTCCTCCTATCGAAACAGGCACTTTCGGAATGCCATAAATAATATAGCCACCTGGAGCTAACACATTTTGCAGTTTAAACTCTGGCAAACGTTGTGCATTTGGGTCTTTGAAACGAAAATTTACCAATGCACCCAAATCAATGATAGACGCATAAAACGACAAGCTACCATAAGGAGTACCCTTGCTAATAGCAATACCAATAGGAGCAAACAAACCACCCGAAGTAGCCCAAGGTTCTGTCGTTCTGTCAAACAAATATTCTTGAGCGATAAACGGCCCTGCATAAGTATTGAGGCTAATATTGTATTGCGACCTACGTTTTACGGCAGCACTTCCTACTGGCAAGGCTACTGCTTCTACGGCTAGTCTCACTTCTTCGGAAGTACGAGCATTTGTTACATTGGCCATAAATAAGCCATATTTTAGCAAATCTTGTTTAATAGCTGCTTCGCTTTCTGGCAAGGCCGAAAACAACACAACATTCAAATAAACAACTGCCGATTTGTATTCTTCTGCTTGAATAGATTTTCGCATATCTATCAAGGCTGGAATAGCAACTTCTACTGCCGATACGCTTTCTGGCGAACCAAAAGATTTGTTCAAAATAGCATATCGCAACACATCAAGAAATACTTCGACGTATTTCATATAATCTGTAAATGACATTTGGCCAGTAGCATCTTCCCTACTTTTGAGGTCTTCTAAATGTAAATCAACATTGTGGCTCAAAGTCAAAAAATCTCTGAAATAAGGTCGAAAAATTTCGTAGGTAGAATTGGTAACTATATCAGAATCTGCTTTTAGACTTACTCTTGCATTAGAACTCGGACGGTAAGCACTCACAATATCTTGCATATTAACAAGCTGTGTATATTTGCCAAATTCCCAGCCAAGTGCATTAGCAGTTACTTCAAATGTGTTAGGGTCAATAACCAAATCTTTGATTAAATGGCCGTGCAATTGGTAATTTAGTCCCATAAAAAAAATCGGAGCGGCAGGAATGCTTTCCAAATAATCTAAACGGTCTGGAGTAAGCCATTCGCTACTTGGATTGGCTGCATCTCGCAAACTATTTGATACAAAAGCCAATGTATTTAAAGCACGCTTTGCTCCTACATTTTCAGAGTTTTTGATATATTCCAAGTTAGTCAGTCGGTCAATAACTTTGGCAGGATGTTTTTTATTTTCTACCAAATAATTGGCCGCTGCCGCAGTAGCCAAAGTTGTTCTTAGAGTCGGATATTGTTGTGCCAAACGTTGATATTTATTGGTGCTTGCTAGTCTTGGCAAATTATTTGGAATATTCTTCAAATCTTTTGCAAAAGACTCCCTCAACACATCCATCATCATATTGGAACTTTGATTTTCCATAACTTCTAAATATTGATGCGTTGTAGAAAATAAAATTGGCATTTCTTCATTTTCTTCAAAATCTTCTTGAAAAGTCGTAAAAAAAGAATTGACAATTTCCTGCTTTACACGACCTACCACAAATCGACTAAAACCATCTGCAAGGCCCGTAAAACCAAGTCCTGTCGAACCACCGTTAGTGTTGTGCAAAGTAGCTGCTATTCTTCTATTTGGTGTCGATTGTGGCCGAACAGGCCGCTGCCCCATTTTTTCTTCAAACATTTGAGCATATTGCAACAAAATGCTATTTTTTTGTTCTTTTAAGACACTCTGAATAATTTGCGGTTCACCAGGCCGCCCTTGATAATCTATTTCGGCATAATAGCCCAAAATTTCATAGAAAGTCGCAGGGTCATCTTCATTAAAAGCCTTTGCCAAATCAATAGCATCTTGATAGGCACTGATGATTTGAGCATTTAGGTTAGAAAAAACACCCAAATGCAGACAAAATATGAGACAGATATAATAGGTTTTTTTTTGAAATAATGTAATTAAATATTTTGCAAACATAAAATTGATTTAATAAAATGATGAAGAGATATTTGATAAGTTTAATATAGCCTGTTTGGGTGGCTAACACATTTATTTTCAATGTGTTAGCCACCACAAATGAGCAATTTATTTCTCTTGTTTAGTAAATTTAGTATCGCTTCTACATTTTTCTAAAAAATTAGTTTTCTGGCCAGCTATTCTCGTTTTAGAATAAAAGTATATTTTAGTGTTTCGCTAAAAGTTTAAATATACTATTTTTTCTAAGCTAAAACGCCCAATATTTGAGAGTTTGAACACCTTTTTTGGGTAAAAAAATAATGTGTTTCTCTTGCTAAAAACCATTTTTTTTGTAAAAACGAGAATAGTTATTTTCTAACAGTTTAGATAAATATTTTGTTTAAGTAGTCGTTCAGAAGTTTTTGGGCATTTCAGAACAAAAAAACATCTTGAATGTCAATGCGTTAGCAACTAAACGAATGCTTTATTAAATAGTACTTGGTACTTAAAATAAAAAAAATTGAGCTAGACAAAATTATTTGCTACAAATATATTTATTTTTTTCAATACATTAAGCAGCAAATTTGTTTTTTCTCAATATCGTTTTTTAGTACTTAAAAACTGTTTAGATATGCTTCCAACCTTGAGCAATTAAATCAAAAGATTGATTGGCACTCGTAAAAAGCTTGCAGCCTTCCGATTTTTCGACAACACGGCCAATAACAGCAATACCAAAAATATCTTCTATGCGTTTGACATCTTCGGGAGCTACCGTAAACAATAATTCGTAATCTTCGCCGCCATTCAAAGCACAAGTGATAGGCGAAATCTGAAACATTTTGGCTATCTCTACACTTTTTGGGTGCATAGGTAAGTTGCTTTCAAAAATGCGACAACCTACGCCAGACTGTTGGCATATGTGCAATAAGTCAGACGACAAACCATCAGAAATATCTATCATTGCCGTAGGTTTTACCTTCATTTGTTGCAACACATCAATGATATCGTGTCGTGCTTCTGGCTTCAACTGCCTTTGAATAAGATATTTGAAATCTGCTAAGTCGGGCTGCATATCTTGCGTTTCTTGATACACTTGTTTTTCTCGTTCCAAAATTTGCAAACCCAAATAAGCCGCTCCCAAATTGCCCGACATACAAATATAATCGCCCACTTTTGCCGTATTTCGATATACAATTTCGGTAGGTTCAATTTCTCCAATAGCCGTAATGCTAATGATAAAACCCTTTGTGGACGAACTCGTATCGCCGCCCACCAAATCTACTTTGTAAGTTTCGCAAGCTGCCGAAATGCCTGCATACAACTCTTCGAGAGCCTCAACAGTAAACCGACTCGACAAGGCCAACGATACCGTAATTTGCTTTGGCTGACCATTCATCGCATAAATATCCGACAAATTGACCGCAACAGCCTTATATCCCAAGTGTTTGAGTGGGCAATACATCAAATCGAAATGTATGCCTTCAACGAGCAAGTCAGTAGAAACTAGCGTTACTTTATCTTTCGCAAAAATAACAGCAGCATCATCGCCAATGCCTTTAATGCTAGATTTATTTTGCAGGTTTGTGTTTTTTGTTAAATGTTCTATCAGCTTAAACTCTCCGAGCTTATGGATAGGTGTAAGTTTATTTGATGTCATATATAAAAAAAATATTGAGTGAAACACTTATCCAAGTTCAAAATCCTTAAACTTTTCGATAAAAATAGCCATAAAACTCATCGCAATAAAAGCCAACAAAGTAGCAGCAATCACAATAAATGAGCGAACAGGTTTGTGGCGTTTTACTGCTGGCACAGCATGTTCAAAAATATACAAAGTAGAATATTCTTGGCCTAAAGCAGCCTTTTGCTGGTCATCTATGGTATAGAGTGTATTGTATTTTTCTACCGCACTTTCTACCAGCGACTCCAATATATTGATATTTACAGTATCGTCAGGGTTTCGTTCAATGGTGCGTATCATACTATCTTTGAGCAAAGTAAGCGTTTCTTGTCGCTGTGCTAGTTTGCCTTCATAGAGCTTGAGCATATCCTTTTTCTTTTCCGTAATGATTTCTTTGTTCAGCATATCGAGCCTTTCCGTAATAGCATTTGCCATATCGGCCGCAAACTGTGGGTCTTTGTCTATTACCTCAACATTAATCATGCCTTTTGGTGTTTTGACAATAGATAAATGGTCGTCTAAGCTTTCAGAAACCCAATAATCACGCTGAATATCCGTCGTATCTATATCATAATGTTCAAACAAATTGAACTTTTCGATAACGTATTGTTCTAAAGCACGAGATTCGCTCAAAGCTAAAATTCTATTAATATCGTTAGAACCTCCAAACAAATAAGTCGGATTTTCGCCACTTTCATTGCTAAACAACGTTTTGCTATCCATGATATGTGGATTTGCCGTCAGAAACATTACACTAGACATATAATATTCGGGCAATAAAAATGAGATACAGGCACTGCTAATAGCTGCCAAACCACAAACTATCGCAATTGGGCGAAACCATTTCAGTAATATTTTTATGAGTTCTTCCATAGTTCAGTATTCTAATAAATAGTTACAAAAAATTTTATTTTATTTTTTGGCTTGATTTCACAAAATAAATGATTTTTAGGCACAAAACAGCATTTATATCATTTTCTTTTTGTGAAAACGCATAGCTTTTTTTCTAAAATTGACAATTATTTTTATTTTTTGAATAAATAATTGTCAATTTTATATCATGGCAAAAAACAAAAATTTTATTATTCATTATATCAATATTTTTTTTTACAGCAAAAACAAATGTCAAGTTCTAATAAAGCTGGCCTTCATACAAAAGCTAACACCCTGAAAATCAAGGTGTTAGCTTTTGTATAAATACGTTTTTTTGATAGTAAAATATTCAATAAATCATTATTATTTTTTATTTGTATGCAGTTATTTTATATTGAAAGTCAATATTTTCTTTATAAGTAAAAACAAATAATTATATATAATTATTTGTTTTTCTTATAATTAAGCATTATTATTGCAATCCAAAAAATAAAATAAAAACTTTTTAAGCCTGTTTTTAGATTTATATTTTTTTGTCTTTTTTTTATTTGATGAAAAAAAAATTAGAATAATGATTGTTTACAAAAAAATTACACAACAAAACAAAAATTCTTGTCTATTTAAAACCTTCTGAATACTATTTGATAAATTACAAAAGCAAAAAACTAAAAAAATAGTTTTTTGGCAAAGCTTTTGATTAAAAAAACATAGTATCTCACTTGTTTAAAAAAAACAAGATAACCAAAAAGCTAGTCAAGTATTTTTTTACTGTTTATATAATCTTTTATTTTTACTTTTAATCAAAACGCAGTTTTTAAGTCAAAAGATAAAATTTAAACAACCTCTTAAATAATAGGACGATTCGATGCTCACATATTTGGTGCTAATTTCCACAACTTTTAGACTAAACTTATCCTATTGCTTATGTTGTAACTATTTATGTTGTGATAGTTTTGGCTAAAAAATACCTATTTTCATTTATGTGGCAGCTTTGCCTAAAAGTAAATAGTCTTATTTTTTATCTCAAAAGTTCACACCTAAACAGTTGCTTTATGTTTAAATAATTTAATGATAGACAGTTTCGTTGCTAGTGTATTGAAAATCAAGGCATTAGCTCCAACGAAACGTCATATTGTTTTTGTCTAGCTACTTATCTGCTTTTTTGGCAAAAATATAGTAGCAGGCTTCCCTTTGATTATTACATTTAGAAACTAGCTCTTTTTGAAAAAGATACACCTATGTTAAAGCTAAACAATATTATTACCCTTATACTTTTATTTTGCTGTTTGAAATGTTTGCAAGCCCAAACACATACTGGTTTAATATTAGATGAAAGCAAATATTCCAGAGTTCCTTTGACAGCCACTTACACAACAAAAAGCTACAATAAGCTTCCTTACAAAGTCAGTCTAAAAGATTATTGTCCTACGGCGGGCGACCAATACAACACAGGAACTTGCGTAGGCTGGGCAGTAGCTTATGGTGCTAGAACCATTATTGAAGCAATGAACAATAATTGGACTACAAAGGCATCATTGAAAAAGATTAATGCCAATACATTTTCGCCTTCTTTTATTTATAATGCTGTGTTGGCGGCCGAAGGCCGTGAAAATGATTGTATGCTAGGCGCTCATATCTCTGATGCTCTTCAGATTATGACAAATAAAGGTGCTTTGAAACTAGCTGACTTTCCATTTGATGCCAACTGTGAAGTTTTGGTAGAAGAAGAACATCATATAAAGGCGAAAAAAAATCGCATTTTGGGCTATCACCGTTTGAGTTTTACACAAAAAGACAATGCTAAAGTCAATCGAGTGCGGCAGAGTTTGGCAAACAATTATCCTGTTATTTTGGGTATCAAAATTTTAGATAATTTCAAAAATATCAAACACGAAAATCATACTTGGAATCCTGAATTGGGCAATCCCAATTTGTCGAATATTCATGCTATGCTAGTGGTAGGCTACGATGATTTGGAGCAAAGATTTGAATTGATGAATAGCTGGGGAACAACTTGGAATAATGAAGGGTTTATTTATGTAAGCTATGAAGATTTTAATAAGTATGCAAAAGAAGCTTACGAAGTATTGCATGAAGTGCCACAAGCTATCAGCGATAATATAGTGAATATTGCGGCTCATGTCGATTTTGCAGAACTAGCTATGCAGCGAGAAGCTGATGGAGACCTCGAATGTACTGCCGAGCAAATTGGTTTGATGACAGTAGAAGGCAAACAAAATTATTATAGCATGGTGCAGGAGCATTATACTTCCTATGGCTATCAGATTTATCTCAATCCTGAAATGCAAAATATGTCGGTATATTTGTTTAGTATCGACAATACAAATAAAATAGAACTGTTGTATCCTTTTAGCGAAGATTTTTTGAGTTTGTATGGCCAAGATGCCGATAATATGGTAGTTGCTCTGACACCTTATGTTGCTGGCACTATTGCTATTCCGCACGAAGATTATTGTATGCAACTCAATACAAATATTGGAACAATCAACTGTTTTTTGTTTTCTAAAAAGCCAATAGAAATTGATGCTCTACTCAAAAAAATACAAAATTCAAAAGGTAGCTTGCAAGAACGTATTGATGCTGCCTTAGGCAAACAAAAAAGTAATATCGACAATATAAAATTTAATCCTCATCGAGTGAGTTTTGAAGGTAATATTGCCAATAACGAAATCGTACCTATTATTGTAGATGTTAATCATGTAAAATAATTTAATGCTTTTGATTTGTTAGTGTCCTATAACTAAACATTTTATTT
Source organism: Chitinophagales bacterium (assembly GCA_049613665.1). Lineage (GTDB taxonomy): Bacteria > Bacteroidota > Bacteroidia > Chitinophagales > UBA2359 > JBMZCV01. Next base: position 7,778 of record JBMZCV010000075.1, read on the forward strand.
TAAATAAATTACGCAAGTTTGATAATTTTCTAATCAAAAATAGCTAACTTTATTTTTTGTTAAGAAAAACTATACTTCAAGTGCCAAACCTAATTTTTTTGAGAAAAATGCTTTTTTTGTTTCTCAAAAATATAAGAATAAAACATTTCGTTCATTATTGTGTATCACAATGATAAAAGTTTTAAAAAGTTATGAAAAAAATATATTGTATTATTATATTTTTACTCATCAATAGTATTTTTGCTCATATATATGCACAAAAAGATTATGCTTTTTTAGCACCTGTAAAAAAAAGTGGCAAGTGGGGATATATTAACATAGAAGGTGAATACATTATTTATCCAAAGTTTCAGATGGCAGGAGACTTTGCAGAAAGTGTAGCTGCCGTAAAAATCAACGGTTTGTGGGGGTTTGTAGATGCTAATGGAAAGTATGTCATAAAACCACAATTTGATGATGCTTATAGTTTTTCGAAAGGTTTGGCTCGTGCAAAACAACAAAATCATTGGGGATTTATAGACAACAATGGAAAGTTTGTGATAAAGCCTTTATTTGAGCAGGCCAATGATTTTGTCGATGGCTTGGCTTTGGTTATGAAAGGTGGCAAATATGGATATATCAATACGGAAGGCAAGTTAGTAATTCCTGCTCAGTTTGACGATGCTTTCGACTTTTCGGAAGGTTTTGCTCTTGTGCTCAACGAAAATGGCCAATGGGGCTATATCACAACAGAAAACCATCTGATAGATTTGCCAAACAATAAGGAAGCTTCATCTTTTTTCTCTGAAAGTTTGTCGGTTGTGCAAACCGAAAATAACAAATATGGATATGTAGGAGAAAATGGTGCTTTTGTGATACAGCCACAGTTTGATGATGCTTCTCATTTTTCAGAAAACTTGGCGGCCGTTGCAGTAGATAAAAAATATGGTTTTATAAATAAAAAAGGAAAATACGTCATTAAAACCGTTTATGAAAATGCGGCTTATTTTTCAGAAAATTTGGCAGCCGTAAAAAGTGGCGACAAATATGGCTACATTGATACACAGGGAAATTGGATAGTAGCACCTCAGTTTGATGATGCTCAACCGTTTTTAGATGGTTTGGCAAAAATAGAAATTGCTGGTTTGTTTGGCTTTATCAATAGCAAAGGGCAAACCGTCATTGAGCCTCAATATACTTGGGCATTCGATTTTTCTGAAGGCTTGGCAGCCGTAGAATGGAAAGGTGCGTTTGGCTATATCAACAAAAATGGCATGAATATCATTGCTCCTCAATTTGAAGACCTTGGCTCATTCAAAAAGGTGGCTGCTCCAACAAATATGAGTACCAAACCTACTATTAGCTTTTCAGAACATATGCAAACAACTACCGTAGTGCAAGAAAAAGCTTTTCTATTGCAAGCCGAAATAGAATCGAAAACCGAACTGCTGGATTATATGATATTGATAAACGACCATTTGTATAATACTAAAGATAGCAATACGAAAGGAAATAATACAAAACCTATCAATAAAACCAAAAATGGTACTTATAGCCTTCATATCGAAGCCTTAGTGCCGCTCAACATTGGGCTAAACAAAATTTATTTGACAGCTACAAATGCACATGGTAAAGCACAATCGGAAGTAAAAGAAATCGTATATGAAAACAACTTAGAGAAACCAAATTTATACATTTTGGCAGTAGGCATTTCTAAATTTGAAAGTAGTGAATACAATATTAATTATGCAGATAAAGATGCAGATGATTTTTCAAATGCTTTTGAACAGCAAAAAAGTTTGAGTAGAGAAAAACAATTGTATAATGATATTATTATAAAAAAACTGACAAATGAATTGGCTACAAAGCAAAATATTCAGAAAGCCATCATGGAAATTAAAAGACTTGTCACACGCAAAGATTTGTTTATTTTACACATTTCTTCGCATGGCGAAATAGACAATACCAACGACTATTATATCAGAACTTATGATACGGATAGCGACAAACAATTTCTTTCTATAACAGCACTTTCAAACAAATGGTTGGTGTCGCAAATCAAAGATTTCGATTGTACAGTTATGCAGTTTTTCGATACCTGCCATAGCGGAAAAGGCGGCGACGACTTATCGGCTATGAAAAGTGGACGAAATAATATGAATATCGAAACGGCTATTGTAGAACTAAAAGAAGCCTTGAAATCTAAGGCAGTTTATTTCTTTGCTTCTAGCGGAAAACAACAGCTTTCGCAAGAAAACAAACATTGGAAAAATGGTGCTTTTACAGAAGCTATTTTAGATTGCTTTGCAGAAAAAAAACAACAAACCTTGCATGGGCAAGATATTATGGCAGATGCTAATCAAGATGGCTATATCAATACCACCGAATTGGACAATTATGTTTCGAAAGTAGTAAAAACAATTACAAACGGTTTGCAAAGCCCAAAAACAACTATCGAAAATGGCGAACCTATCAATTTGTTTGTGTTGGACTAAACATATCATAACAAATATTTGTAAATAAATACGCAAAAGCCTTCATTTCTACTTAAAGAAATGAAGGCTTTTTGATTCTGCCACTTGCTGTTTATTTTACTCACTCTTTTCTTTTTTCAAATACAATTGCTGCTTTGCATAATCAATAACCACTTTATAATCAATAAACAAATCAGCTCCTAAAATTCCATCAATATTAACTTTTGATAAATGTCGTAAAGATTTTTGTATTTCCTGCAAATCAAGTACCGCAAAACTATAATAAGTCTGCAACCATTCGCCAATTTGAAAAGTGTTGGCTATCGCATCAGATTTCGTCACTTCAGTTTCGCCCAAACCACTACTTTCTTGCTTTATTTTCTGCAATACTAAACCCAAATCGCCAGCCAATGGATAATTGAAACAACTTTGGTTTGCTCCTGTATCTAAAATAAAATACACCTCATTTTTTTTGTTAATCTTACTTTTTAGCAAAATATGATTTGTCTCGCCAATTTCAAAATCAACAATATGGTCATGCAAATACAACTTTTGCTGTCCATAATCAATGCTTGCTTGCTGCTCTATCAAAAAATCTGCTCCCAAAATTCCTGCTAATGGAAACTTCAATAAAGGATTTAAAGCATTGCTAATATGCGAAAAATCTAATACTGAAAAAGGCATATCAATGCTTGTCCAAGAACCCAACTGCAAATGCCTCAGCCTTGTGTGATAATGTATAGTATGTTGATTCGCAAAGCCAACAGCTTGCACACTCGAAGCCGAAATATTCAAATTTATTTTTTGGGCAAATCCTGCATCTAAACAACTTTCGCCAGCTCCTGTATCAATAATAAAATGTGTGTGTTGGCCATTTATTTTTAGCGGAACTAAAATATGCTGAGTAGAAAGCAATTGAAATGGAAGGGAAACGTAGCTTTGAGACTGATAAATATCTGTGGAAAATGAGAACATCGTTTTTTATTTGAGAAAAACAAAACAAAATAGTTTTGCTAAAAACTTAGACGATAAAAATTTTAGTTTGATACACATATTTTTAAACAAATTGCAATATTTTTTTAACCTTTGCAACAACTTTAGCGTTTCTTTCAAACAGATGAAAATTATATTAAGATATTTATGGAAAATAAAAAACAACTAGGATATTTGCTCATTCTCGTGTTATTTGTCATTTATATTCAAGTTATGGTCGGAGGCATCACTCGGCTAACAGGCTCGGGCTTGTCGATGACAGACTGGAAAATCGTGACAGGCACTATTCCACCACTCAACGAGGCTGAATGGATGGTAGAGTTTGAACAATATAAAGCTACGCCACAATACCAAAAACTCAATAAAGGCATGAGCCTCACCCAATTTCAGTCTATCTATTTTTGGGAATGGCTACATCGTGTTTGGGGCCGCTGGGGATTTATGTTTTTGCTGGCAATTTTCGCCTATTTTTTATTCAAAAAGAAACTTTCTCGAACCGAGATAAAGCGATTTGCCATCGTTTTGGTGCTGTATATTTGTCAAGGTTTGCTCGGTTGGATTATGGTAAAAAGCGGCTTAGTCGATATGCCTTGGGTTAGCCATTATCGGCTGACGGCACATCTCTGTCTAGCCATTTTTTTATTTGCTTATATACTCTGGTTTGTTGCCGATATTTTTGTGCCAAAAGATGCTCTGATTCAAAACGAAAAACTTCGCAAGTTTGCCTTTTTCATCATTGTCATCATGATTATTCAAATCATTTTTGGCGGTTTTATGTCTGGCCTGCGAGCAGCAATGAACTATCCTTCTTGGCCAGACATGAATGGACAATACCTGCCCGATAACTTGTTTTTTATGAAGCCTTTTTGGAAAAATTTTGGCGAAAATGTAACTACTATCCAATTTACACACCGAAATATTGCCTATTTATTGACTATTCTCATACTTGTTTTTTGGCAAAAAGCACGGCATTTGCCTACCGCAAATCCATATTTTCGCCCTTCGATTCACCTGCTTTTATTCGTATTGATAACGCAAGTTTCGCTAGGCATTCTTGTGCTACTCAATTCAAAACAAGGCATTCCCGTAGATTTAGGTGTTGCTCATCAAGCTGTTGGTTTATTGCTATTGAGCACAATGTTGTTTATTCGATTTCAGTTTCAAAAATTGCCCAAAATATAAAGCTTAGTCAAAAGCAATTATTCACAAAATTTTGTGAATAATTGCTTTTTGTTTTTAGATAAAACCTCTGCTTTAAATGAAAAGCAAGTTATATCGTAGCCAAAGAAAGTGCATCTATCAACCCTCGATAAACTTGAATAATAAAGTTGATGAGGAAAATAGCAATACAGCTTTTGAAAATCGTTAGTGGCCAAGTATCTTGATATACTTTTTTGTGAGCTACCGAAAAGTATAAAAGTTGTAGAACTGTAACAGGAATGATAAAATAATATTTTGAAGTTTGGAAAGGTAGCAGTTCCAAAAAAATGAAACAAAAACTACTCATCAACAACATAAATGAAAAATAATGTACTGCAAAAATAAAATGCTTACCTAGCAAAATCCGTTTTCTGAAATTGAGCAAAGCCACAAAGCCAGCTACAAAAGGCAATAATAAGAATAGCAAACTTTTGGATAAAAAATTAGATTGTTTGTCATACAATACAGCAACTTCTGCTTTTGTAATATCCCTTATTGCAGCCATTTCATTCACGGTTTGCAATACACTTCCATTGTTGTTTTCTGCCATAAAATACCATTTTGCTGGCGTTCGCAAAATATCTATTTCCGACAAAAAAAGAAAAAAGAAAATATTGGTTAGCACAAAAATCTGAAAAGGCGATATGTAAGGTTTTCGAATACCCTTGATATATGAAACCGTCAAATGGCCAGGCCGCAAAGCGAAAAAATATAACGTTCTTAGGGTTTTTGAATCAAAGTTGAGCAGATTATTAAACATCTTTCCCAAGAGTTGAAACAAAGAAAAATCTTTATCAGTAATAACTTTTTCGCCACAGTTGGAACAAAAATTTCCTTCAAACTCGGTTTCACAATTTAAACAAATACATTTCATATATATAGAATATTTAAAAGTTTTAAGTGATTACAAAATAAACTACCACAATTTTTTAATTTTTGCACAAACTTTAAATAGCTCATAGAATAAAAAAGAAAATAAAGCATTTTATTTAGCAAAAAATACGATATTTGCTAAACTTTGTTAAGAGGCTGTTTAAAGTTTGTTTTTTTTAAATCAAAAAAAATAATCAGACAAATTTATTCTACAAATTGTGGAAGCTCACACCTTATTTTTTCAAGGCATGAGCATCAAATTGTTTTATTATTGAATAGTGCTTGCCACTTAAAATTTAAACAACCTCAAAAAAACCATATCAATTTTGTTTTTTTATTTGTACACAAATTTATAAAAAAATAAAAAAATATGAACAATCGCTTTTTTCAGCCAAACAACACAAACAAAACAATCACGCAAAAGAAAGACTTGATTAATCAACCTTATTTTTTATGGAATCTTATTCGTACATATCTAACGCCCATCCTGCCTTTATAGAGGCTTTATACAATGATTATAAACAAAATGCTGAATCAGTAGATATCGGCTGGCAGAAATTTTTTGAAGGCTTCGACTATGCTACCATTGGCACAAATGGTACTAGCTCTACAACCACAACTGCCATACCAGAGTCGCTCGATAGACAAACACTACTGGACGAACTCAAAGTGTTTAATCTTGTGCGAGCTTATCGCCACAAAGGCCACTTGGAAGCTACCACAAATCCTATAAAAAAACGAAAAGACCGAAAAGCACGCCTTCAGTTGGCTGATTTCGGACTTACTGAGGCTGACCTTGACCGCAAATTTTATGCAGGAAATCAAGTTGGCTTAGGACAAACAAGCTTGAGAAATATTGTAGCCAAACTTCGAGAGATTTATTGCGGTTCTATCGGTATCGAATACACTTATGTAAATGATAAGAAGGCTTTTGAATGGTTGCAAAATCAAATTGAGCAACGCACAAACGATTATGGCTTATCAATAGATAACAAAAAACGTATTTTATCAAAACTGAACGAAACAGTTGTTTTCGAGCAGTTTTTGCACACAAAATACATTGGTCAAAAGCGTTTTTCGCTAGAAGGTGGCGAATCTACTATTCCAGCCTTAGACATGATTATTCAGACTGCTGCCAACTCTAAAGTGAAAGAAGTCGTTATTGGTATGGCTCACCGTGGTCGCCTCAATGTATTGGCCAATATTATGGGCAAAACTTATGAGCAAATTTTTAGCGAATTTGAAGGCATACAGCCTGCCGAAACTATGGGCGATGGCGATGTAAAATACCATTTAGGTTTTGATGCTCAAATAGAAATGGGCAATAACGAAAAAATCGACCTCAAATTGGTGCCAAACCCTTCGCACCTCGAAGCAGTAAACCCTGTTGTGCAAGGTTTTTCTCGTGCAAAAGCAGATGTCGTTTATGGCTCTGAATACGATAGCATTTTGCCAATTTTGATTCATGGCGATGCTGCCATTGCAGGCCAAGGCGTAGTATATGAAGTGGTGCAAATGTCGCAATTGGAAGGCTATAATGTGGGCGGAACGATACATTTTGTCATCAACAATCAAATTGGTTTCACAACAGATTTTGACGATGCACGCTCGGCTGACTACTGCACAAGTGTGGCGAGTTTGGTGCAAGCTCCTGTGCTGCATGTCAATGGCGACGATGTAGAAGCAGTTGTTTTTGCCGCAAAAGTTGCAGCCGAATATCGCCAACAATTCAATAGCGATATTTTTATTGATATGGTTTGCTACCGAAAACACGGACACAACGAAGGCGACGACCCACAATATACGCAGCCAGAGATGTATAGTTTTATCAAAAAACACAAAAACCCTCGTGAGTTATATTCTGCTCTTTTGGCCGAAAAAGGTGAAATAGAAAGTGCTTTAGCCGATAAAATGAATAAAGAATTTTGGGACTTATTGCAAAAACGCCTCGACATGGTGCGAGAGCAGCCTTTGCCTTATGAGTATCAAGAGCCAGAAAAAGCATGGCTTTCGCTCCGACAATCTACTCGTGAAGACTTCGATATATCGCCGCTTACAGGAATTAATGATGAGCAAATCGGCAAAATAGTGAAAGGAGTTACCAATTTGCCCGAAGGATTTACGCCTTTGCGTAAGGTGCAAAAAATGTTTGACAAGCGCCGAAAAATAATGCAAGAAGACAATACCATTGATTGGGCTGCTGGCGAACTGATGGCTTATGCAAGCATTCTCTTGGAAGGTAGCAATGTCAGAATGAGCGGACAAGATGTGAAACGTGGCACATTTTCGCACCGTCATGCAGTATTGAGAGATGCCAAAACTTTTGAACAACACAATCGCTTAAACCATATTGTAGCAAACCAAAAAGCTAAATTTTTGGTATATAACTCTCTATTATCAGAGTTTGGCGTGTTAGGTTTTGAGTTTGGTTATGCAATGGCTTCTCCCAACTCATTGGTTATTTGGGAAGCCCAATTTGGCGACTTTTCCAATGGTGCTCAAAGCATGATAGACCAATTTATTACATCTTCGGAAAGCAAATGGCAACGTATGGCTGGCCTTGTTATGCTTTTGCCACATGGCTACACAGGTATGGGGCCAGAACATTCGAGTGCTAGATTGGAACGATATTTACAGGCTTGTGCAGAGCAAAACATTTGCGTAGCCAATATCACAACACCAGCCAATTTCTTTCATATTATTCGTCGCCAACAGCATCGTCCATTTCGCAAACCTTTGATTGTGATGTCGCCAAAATCATTGCTTCGTCACCCAAAATGTGTATCAAACACTAGCGAAATCATGGAAGGTACTCGTTTTCAAGAAATAATAGACGATAGTTTTGTGCAAAATCCTACCGATGTAAAGCGGATTTTGATGTGCACAGGCAAATTGTATTACGAATTGGCGGCTCATCAAGAAAAAAACAATAGACAAGATATAGCTATTGTTAGGCTTGAACAATTATATCCTTTAGCAACCAATCAGTTAGACGAAATTTTTGCTAAATATGCCAATGCCGAAAAAGTTTGGGTACAAGAAGAACCTGCCAATATGGGTGCTTTGTGGCATTTGAAACATCGTTTAGACCATATTGATTTCCGATATATTGCTCGAAAAAATAGTGCTTCGCCAGCAACAGGCTACAAAAAGCAACACGAAAAAGAACAAGCGAAAATTATTCGTAGAGCTTTTGCAGACTAATTATTTTTCAGAAAAAAGATAAAAAATTAAGTCTATTCAAATTTTAAAAATAGCAGAAATGACATAGCTTTAAGGTATGTCATTTCTGGCTATTATGTTTTTAAAAGCTGTTTAAATAGTTGTTCAGAAGTTTTTGGGCATTTCGGAACAAGATAACACCTTGATTGTCAATGCGTTAGCCACTAAACGAATGCTTTATTTAAATAGTGCTTGGTACTTAAAAAACATAAAGTTTTAGCAAAGCAGGAGCGTAAAAAAAACTTATTTTATTAAAAAATTGTTGTTTTGTCAAATAAGAGAAATAAATTACTCTTATGTTGAAGCTAAAATCTTGATTTTTAATGCTTTAGCAACTCAAACAGGCTATATTAAGTAGTGCTTGGCACTTTGCTAACAGCTTTTTTTACAAAAAAATAAAAAACAATATCATCAATGCCAATTATAGATATAACAGTGCCAAATATAGGCGAATCGGTTACAGAAGTAACGATTTCTCAATTTTTAGTAGAAGAAGGCGAAGCAGTTGCCATTGACCAATCTTTGTGCGAACTAGAATCCGATAAAGCAACGCTAGAATTGCCTGCCGAAGCTGCTGGAACAGTTCATTTTGTAGTAGAAGAAGGCGATGACCTTGCTATTGGCGACCTTATTTGCCAAATAAATACAGATGCTGCTGCTGCAACTTCACAAAACGATACTTCTAAAACAGCAGAGAAAACAGTTGCTGCAACTACCGAAACAACAAAAGAAGCGGCCGATAATACTTATGCCACAGGACACCCTTCGCCAGCAGCAGCCAAATTGATGGCCGAAAATGCGATTGATGCTTCACAAGTACACGGTACAGGCGTTGATGGCCGTATTTTGAAGGAAGATGTTCAGAAATTTATTGATGCACAAGCTCAACAAGCAGTTCAAACGCCTAAAAAAGTAGCTACAACACCACAAAAAGAAACGAAAATCGAACCTGCTCCAAGCCCATCAGGTAGCAGAACGAGTTATACTAAAAAAATGTCTCGCTTGCGAAAAACAATTTCTCGTCGTTTGGTAGAAGCCAAAAATGGCACTGCTATGCTCACGACTTTCAACGAAGTTGATTTGACAGAAGTGATAGCTATTCGCAAAAAATACAAAGAAACTTTCAAAGAAAAGCACGGTATTGGCTTAGGCTTTATGTCGTTTTTCACAAAAGCCGTTGCGACTGCTTTGCAAGATTATCCTGCCGTAAACTCATATATCGTTGATGGCGACCATATCGAATACCACGATTTTGTCGATATTTCAATTGCGGTTTCTACACCAAAAGGTTTAGTTGTACCGATTATTCGCAATGCTGAGACTTTGAGTTTGAAGCAAATAGAACAAGCCGTAAGAAGTTTGGCTATTCGTGGGCGTGATGGCAAACTCACAATGGCTGATATGACAGGTGGTACTTTCACGATTTCTAACGGTGGCGTTTTCGGCTCGTTGATGTCCACACCTATCATCAATCCTCCTCAATCGGCAATTTTGGGAATGCACAAAATTCAACAACGTGCAATGGTCATTGATGGTGAGGTAAAAGTGCGTCCGATGATGTATTTGGCCGTGAGTTACGACCATAGAATTATTGATGGCAAAGAAGCAGTTAGCTTTTTGGTGCGAATCAAAGAATTGTTGGAAGAGCCTTTGAAACTATTTTTGGATTTGTAAAAATACATTGATATATAAAATCGCAAAAGCCGCTAGAAATCTCTTTTTCTAGCGGCTTTTAAGTGCCAATTACTATTTAATAACGCATTGACAATCAAGGTGTTAACTTATTCTGAAATGCCCAAAACGGTAGTTTTTATTTGAGATTATTTTCGGTCTCGAAACCGTTGTAATGCTTTTCGCATCAAAATAGCACTTTCCTCTACTGCTACCACATTGGCGGCAGCCCACGCTCCCATTTCAGAAGAAGCATACCATTTTACCTTATTGGCGGCTCGCAAAGGCGGATAAAACTCGATATGAAAACGATAATAGTTGGCACAGTCTGCATATTTTTCGCTATTGACAGGACTCTGATGCACACACATCATATACGGAAATGGTCGGTCATAAATAAGGTCGAAAGCACCTACAATGTCTTTGAGCAAAGCGGCAAGACTATGTCTTTCGGCTGCTCCAAAATCGGAAAAAGATGCTATATTGTGGCGAGCGACAATAAAAATGCCAAACGGATAATCGGTAAAATGAGGTAGATAAGCCAAAAAATGTTCATTTTCTGCTATCATTCGGCGGCCATCTTTCAGTTCCTCCTCATTCATAACCTCAAAAAGCGAGCGGCTATGTTGTTCAAAATATGCTTTTGCATTGTCCAACTCAGTTGTGATTTTTAGCGGCACAAAAGGATAAGCATAAATTTGTCCATGTGGGTGAGGCATCGTTACGCCTACTTCCGCTCCTCGGTTCTCAAATGGAAAAATATATTTTATGTTGGCATCTTTTGACAAAATTTCCGTTCTTTCTTGCCAGAGTGCCACAAGCTTTGCGATATGAGCCACCGACAGTTCGTGCAAACAAGCCGTATGATTTGGCGAATACAACACAACATCACACTTGCCATAAGCTTGGGCCGTGTGATAGATTTGGCTCTCTATCGCTTCCACAATTTGCGGCTGTTGCGAAAGCGTTGGAAAATCATTGGGATATAAAAAAACATCGTAATTCTTGGGAACTTTTGGGCTGCCCAAACAAAAAGGACACCAATTTTTGGGCATATCTGGCCGCTTTTGACGGTTTGCAGCCACCATAGTATAAGTTCCTAAAAGTGGATTGTATCGCAATTCTGGCATAATTTATTTTTTTTGTTATAACTATTTAGTCAAAATTGCTAGTGTTCATTAATACTCCGTTTGAAAAACGAATGTCTTGAAAAAGTATTCGTTTCCAAAAATGAGCAATTTATTTTTCTAGTTTAACTAAACCGCTATTTTTTGTGTAAGTAAATATTCGGATATATTAGTGTTTTTTTTGCCAAAAATTTAGATGTGATAAAATTTAAAAACCTATAACATCTAAACAAATAGGTAATATTTTTAAGAAAAGCTCTAATAAATTTACTTTATAATAACTTATTTTTAATTTTATTTTGAAAAATCCTCTGAAATAGCCGCTACAACAGCTTCAGCCTTCAGCAAACATTCCTCATATTCTTGCGAAGCCATAGCCTGGTGCGTAATCGCACTACCGACTTGCAAAGACAAATAGCGTTTTTTTTCATTATATAAAAGGCTTCTAATCACGACGTTAAAATCAAAATCTGCCATAGGTGTGATATAGCCAACTGCACCAGAATAAAGTCCTCGCTTTGTTACTTCAAATTCTTCTATCAACTGCATCGCTCGCAATTTTGGTGCGCCTGTCATCGAACCCATCGGAAAAGCCGCTTTTAGCACATCGGCAAATGTGGCTGTTTGACGTACATCGGCCGCAATCGTAGAAATGAGATGATGCACCGTTTTGAAGCTATACACACCCAACAATTCGGACACTTTCACGCTGCCAAACTCGGCAAAAGGCGTTAAATCGTTTCGCACCAAATCGACAATCATCACATTTTCGGCACATTCTTTTGGGTCTTTCCGCAATTTCTTCTTCAAAAATGTATCTTCTTCCGCCGTTTTTCCTCTTTTTATCGTGCCTTTTATGGGCTGCGAAATCACTTTTTGTCCACTTTTTTTCATAAACCGCTCTGGGCTGCCACACAGCAAATATTGATGTTGCAAACGCATGAAAGCCGAAAACGGAGCATTGGCTTTTTCGTTGAGCTGCCCAAAAGTTTGGTAAACATTGATGTCGATATTTTCTTTATAAAACTCTTGGCAAAAGTTCACTTCATAAATATTGCCATAATTAATATGCTCTTGCAAAGCTTCTACTTTGGCGATATACTCCTTTTTCGACAAACGTTTTTCTAATACATTTTTCTTGTTTTCTGGCTTTTTTTCTTCAAAACCAGCAACTTGTATGTTTTTTATTTGCTCAAAAATAAGTGCTGCATCTGTCGTTTGCTCTTCTTTTTTGAGGCAAGCTATCTCTAAAACGCCATTTTTTTGGAGCGTAAAAACGATATTTGGCTGCACAAAAATACAATTTGGTATGGCTATTTCGTCGATATTTTCCGAACGCAAATTGGCTATTTCATTTTTCAAATCGTAGGCAAAAAAGCCGAAAAGCCAATCTTTTTTTTGCAAATGAAAATTATACAAAGCTTCAAAAATATCATTTTTCGGCTCAAAAATGCGTTTTTCTTGCTTTGCCTCCTCATAGTTTGCCACCGCAACAAGACATTCATAAGCACTATATTTGTCTTGCTCATAGTCGTTGCTATCCAAAAAAAAGACCGTATCAAACCGCTTTGTCCAAGCCAAAAGTTGTTGTTTGAAAGCCTTTTTGTGAGCTACCGAAAAGGATTTTGAAATGCGTATATCTTGCTGCATAAATTTTTGAAAAAAAAGTTTTCCTGACAAAAAAACAAAATTACAACTATTTTCGCTAGTCGAATGTTCATTTTTTCGTGAAAAAAGCATTTTATTGAAAATTTGGCAAGATATATGAAGATTTTTTTTGAAAAACGACAACACAACAACATTTTCTGTACCTTTAGGCATAGATAAACGTCTTAATGCTTGTTTAGGAAAAAGAGTAAAATTTCGATTTTTCTAACAACAAGACTTTCTAAAATTGCATTTTTAATTCATTACGATATTATGACTTTACAAGAATTGTTTGACAGTTTCGCAGGAAATCCTACGCCGCTTATCATTTACTTTATATTAGTGCCACTTACTGCTTTTATCGCAAATTTTATGAGCGGCAATGAACAATATCAATCGCCATGGAACTATCTGTATTCTACTTTGGTCTATTTGGCGGCCGTTCCTGGCATATTGGCAGTTGTTTTGTGTATTTATACTTTCTTTTTCGAGTCGCAACGTAGCCTCTTAGAAGTCAATGCTTTGGTTTATTTTTTGCCTATTATCGTCATGATAGCCACTTTACTCATCATTGCTCGCCACGTTAATATGAACAAAATTCCAGGTTTCAACAAACTTTCGGCAATGCTCATGATGCTTACCGTTACGTTTATTACCATTCTCATCATTCAGAAAACGAGAATATGGGTGATGTTTCACGGCTCAGTCATGCACCTTTTCGGTTTGTTTGTCATTCTTTTTGCGGTCTTTATGTGGGGTTGGTCTAAGTTTTTCAGTTCTAGCAGTAGCGAAAAGCCGACAAGTCATACAAACAATCGAGAAATTGAATGGTAGGTTTGCTTGCTTTCTAAGTAGTCAGACAAAAATAAATATATCTCGTTGAAGCTAACACGCTAAACATCAATGTGTGAACAACGAATCGACCATTTATTAAATAGTGCTTGGCACTTAATATAAAAAACAAAAAGCTTAGAACTAATATGTTCTAAGCTTTTTTTATTAGATAAGTAAAAAAATAATAATTTATTGTCAAGGTAAGATTTAAACCAAGTGCTGTTGATATTTGAAGAAGGTTTGAAAGTCTTAAATCTTCGCCATTTTCTATTCTTGAGATATAAGGTCTTTGCTTACCAATTCCTTTTGGCTTAAATTCAACTCTTTTCTTCTTGATTTTAGCACTTCACCAAAATAAAACATATAAGCTTCTTCTTTAAATTTGGCTCTTGAAGGTGTACCTTCCTTGCCGAACTCCTTGTCTAGTAGTTCATTAGTATCCATTATTTTATATTTTATTAGGAGTTTTTTCCTTTTGTTTTACTAAAAAAGCAAGCAAAGAACTTTGCTATTCCTTGCTTGCTTTATATCTACTATCTATCTACTACTTTTTGTGTTTGCTAGTGAAAGTAGCAAGGAATTTTGCTGTTCCTTGCTTGCTTTATATCTACTATCTATCTACTACTTTTTG
>JBMZCV010000076.1:0-21907 GCA_049613665.1 Chitinophagales bacterium
ATATTAACTACTGCTTGTTATAAAAATGAACACCCAAATTGTCAGAGAACCAAAACAATTAACTAAGTAGTTAACAATTTTCAGTTGAATAAAAAAACACCTTTTGGTAAGGGAAACATACTATTTTTCAGTTCAAAAGGCCATTAAATTTAAAAGCATTGGCCGCCTTAGCCAGATGTGAGAAATGACATATTTCTAAAACTACGATAGCTCATAATTTTTTAGATTTGACAGTTTTGGCTAAAAAATATGTCATTTCTTTCTTGTTGAACTATTGGTATATCAAACGTTAAAAAAACAACTTTCAAAAACCAAGCACTAAAAACTTAAAACTAGAAAAAATGGCTTATCAATGCACAGAAGATTGTTTGCTAGATTTGGAACGCAACGGACATTTAGTCAGAATAAAAGAGGAGGTTTCAGCAGACTTAGAAATGGCCGCCATTCATCGCAGAGTGTATGACGCAAACGGGCCTGCTATTTGGTTTGAAAATATCAAAAACTGCCAATTTCCTGCTGCTTCCAATCTTTTCGGTACGATGGAAAGAAGCCGTTTTATCTTTCGCCATCGTCTAGCTGCCGTGAAAAAGCTAGTTAGTCTAAAAGCCGACCCAAGTGCTTTATTCAAAAATCCATTGTCGTATTTGTCATTGCCAGCCGTAGGTTTTTCGGCTTTGCCACTAAAAGCGAGATTGCGAAAACCTGTTTTGTATGCCGAAACTACGATTGATAAATTGCCTTTAGTAAAGTGCTGGCCAAATGATGGTGGTGCTTTTGTCACTTTGCCGCAAGTATATTCGGAAGATGTAGAAAATCTTGGCGTTATGAAATCCAATTTGGGCATGTATCGCATACAACTCAATGGAAATGAATATGTTATAAATAAAGAAATAGGCTTACATTACCAAATTCACAGAGGAATAGGCGTGCATCAAAGCAAAGCAAATGCACGAAATCAGCCTTTGAAAGTGAGCATTTTTGTAGGAGGGCCGCCAGCCAATACACTTGCTGCCGTTATGCCTTTGCCCGAAGGATTGCCCGAAGTAGCTTTCGCAGGGGCATTGTCGGGACGCAATTTCCGATACACTTATCGAGATGGATTTTGTGTAGCCACCGATGCCGATTTTGTGATTACAGGCGAAATTTATCCGAATGAAAATAAGCCAGAAGGGCCATTTGGCGACCATTTGGGTTATTATAGCCTCACACACGATTTTCCGCTATTGAAAGTGCATAAGGTTTATCATAGAAAAAATGCGATTTGGCCGTTTACCGTAGTTGGACGACCTCCACAAGAAGATACGAGCTTTGGAGCTTTGATTCACGACATTACAGGAGCGGTTATTCCTAGCGAATTGCCAGGTCTTCATGCTGTAAATGCGGTTGATGAAGCAGGTGTTCATCCTTTGTTACTAGCTATCGGAAGTGAGCGTTATACGCCGTATTATAAAGAACGCAAGCCGCAAGAAATTTTAACTATCGCCAACCATATTTTAGGTTTTGGGCAAATGTCTTTGGCAAAATACTTGCTCATTGTAGCGAAAGAAGACAATCCAGATTTAGATATTCACCATATTGACGACTTTTTAATACATTTGTTAGAAAGAATAGATTGGAGGAGGGATTTGCATTTTCAAACCAATACAACCATAGATACACTAGATTATAGTGGTACAGGCTTGAATACAGGTTCGAAAGTGGTAATGGCAGCAGCAGGCGAGAAAAAGCGAAGTTTAGCGACCGAATTACCGATTGATTTTCGTTTGCCAAATGGTTTTTCAAAGCCGAAAGTCGTTTTAAATGGCATTTTAGCTATTCAAGCACCCAAATTTACAGATGCAAAAACAGCAAGCTTACAAATAGAACGATTAGCTCAAACACTAGAACAGTATGGAATAGAAAAAATGCAAACTTTTCCGCTTATAGTTGCGACAGACGATAGCGAATTTGTAGCTCATTCACTCGCAAATTTCCTCTGGACAACTTTCACACGCAGCAATCCATCACATGACATTTACGGAGTAGCTTCCGAAACAAAGCACAAACATTGGGGTTGCAAAGGTTCGTTGATTATAGACACACGCATCAAGCCACATCACGCACCACCATTGATAGAAGATGCGAAAACAGAAAGAAAAGTAGATAAATTGGGCGAAAAAGGCGGCTCTTTATATGGAATTATTTAATTGTTATGAAAAAAATAAGTTAAAAAGCTAAATGTTATTTTGTTTTTTTAGAGAAAAAAGCTGGAAATGGGAGAGACGTTAGATAATGAATTTGTTTTAAGGCAACATTTGCCACCCTGCTTTAAAAAACAGGGCTATTGAGACAAAAAAACATGCAACAACAATAGATAACAGTAAAAATACAAAGTTTGAAATTAAAAACTATTAAATATCTATTTCATCATCAATTAAACTAAGTGGTCGGTTGATGCCTTCTTCTAGCGAAATAAAAGTTTCGGTACGTTGAATACCTTTGATGCGTTGAATTTTATCGTGCAACACATCTTTCAAGTGATTGGTGTCTCTACAAATAATTTTCGCAAAAATACTATATGTCCCTGTTGTGTAGTGCAAGCCGACAACTTCTTTTATAGCTCTCAATTCCTCCACAACATTACTGTACATAGAGCTTTGTTGCAAATAAATGCCTAAATAAGAAGTAACATCATAGCCCAAACGCTCGTGATTCACGATAAGCTGATGTCGCTTGATAATGCCCATTTGCTCCATTTTTTTCATTCTCACATGAACTGTTCCAGGAGAAACAAACAAAGCTTCGCCGATTTTTGTATAAGGGACTTTTGCATCTTCCATCAAGATAGATAAAATCTGCAAATCTAATTTGTCAATTTCTAAATTTTTATTGGTCATACCTATTCTTTTTTCGTTATTCGCAAAAATAACAATATTTTTTGTTTTGTTCATAAATTTTTACTTTTTCTAAATTCTAAACAAAAAAGCCGTATTTCGATAAAATGAGATAATTAAATTTATAGCCTATTTTGTCTTATAATTTATATTATGTTAAATAGAGTTTTGGCTTTTCTCCGAACTCATGCCCTTTTTCAGAAAATTTGATGGTAAGACAAAATAAGTTGTGATAGAGACTATAACACTAAAGCAGATTTTATTCTACAAAAAAAGCGATTAAGAACAATCTTAATCGCTTTTTTTGTAGAAATCGCTCGAATTACTTATCATCGTAATAATAATCATTGTTGGGTCTTCCAAAACTATACCCTACCGAAAATTTAAGCACTCTATTTTTAAGTGTTATAATTTGGTCATTATAAATATTGACCAAACCGACATCATAAGAAACCTCCAATGTAGTCATTTTGAGTTGAATACCTGCTCCAAACGTCAAGCCTGTATCTAGTTGTTTATAATCAGTGCCTTTGCCAAGCCCAAAAGAAGACTTTTCTACTGTTTTAGCTTGTTTTGCGATACAAGTTCTCCCATTCACGCCAAAACCAATATAAGGGCCAGCCATTACAGACAATTTCGTTTCCTTGTACTCTCCTACTGCACGATTCGCCTTCAACAATAAAGGAAATTCAAGATAATAAATTTTTGTGCTTGTTCTTTTAGAAATAGCTGGATAAGCAGTAACAAACAACAATCCTTTAGTTGTCAATAAAACAGAAGGCTCAATAGAAAGATAAGTGTTGATTGGAATATCGACATCTGCACCTAAATGAAATCCGATATTGGTTTTATAAGTGCCAATTGTGACATCGTTTTTTTCCGATACATTCATAAAATTTGCTCCTCCTTTTATTTCAAAAGTTTGTGCCAATGTTGCTTTGTGACAACACAAAAAAGAGATGCAAAAAATGCAGAAAAACTGAATTAAAGTTTTCATAATATTTTTTTGGTTATTAAAAATAGTAGGCTAAAGATATAAAGCATTTTTTTAATTAACAAATAAATCACGTCTTAAAAAAAGGAATAATAGTGAATGTAAATTACCGACTTTTTGTTACTGCGAGGCACGAAGCAGTCCAGAATGATAAGCAGCAGATATGAAGCTAAACGACATTTTATCGTCTTCGGCATAGTGTTAGATTGCTTCACAGGCTCGCAAGGACAAAATGTAAAAAATGTATTTGTGACAATGTATTGTTATTTTTAAAGAGTGAAATTTTATTACGAATAAAGCATAAAACTGTAACATTCCTTTGCCCAACTCATTGTTTTTTGATATTTTTATGCTCAATATGGAAAACGCCCCAAAACATATCAACATTTTCATTTTTTATGAGGAGGAATATGGCGAGGCATATAGCAAAGATTTACAGGAGTATTTCCCACAAATACTGAAAGACAAAGCGATTATTTTTGATATAGGAAAAATAATCGCTTTGTCTTTCAGTATGGGAAAAGTGCAATAAATCTTTGAAAAAAGCTGATGTCATAATATTGCTCATCGATGCAAAGATGCTCAATCATAAGTATTATAAAAATGAAATAACAGCACACCTTCTGAAAAACGAAGGCAAATTGCTCGTGCAGCCTATCTTGATGCGAAGCTGTTTGTATGAATATGATGCTTATTTGAAAAAACATCAGGAATATCTTAAACAAAATTTTCCGATAGGCTTGTTAGAAATGCCAAAAGGAAAAAGAGGAGGTATTTATAAAAATATTGTAACAAGCATTACAGAAAATACGCTTGAAAAAAACGAATTAAGCAGAACAGATATTGCAAAAGAACAAAAACAAGAAACTAAAACAGAAAGTAAATCTGTAAAAGAAGAAAAAAGTACGAAAAAGGCTGTTTTCACGCTTGTAGCAGTATTAACTATGTTTTTAGTTGGATATTTATTCTTTTTTAAAAATGAGGAAACAAGGCCTACTCCACTTCCAGAGCCTCCGCAAAAAACAGAAGTAACAAAAAACAAAAACGCTATTTTTTCTAAAAATGATGAAAAACGCCTAAATATTTTAATACTGCCTTTTGAAGACATAAATCAAAAAGAATACGAAGCTAATGATTGTATAGGAAGAAACATTCAAATCAGTATTACAGATATTGCTGCTAACAAAATGGGTGATTTAACACTAAAAGCAAATGCCATATATGCAGATACGATTAAGCGGACAGAAACACCAACACAAGCAAGAATAAAACAAAAACAACATCATGCAGATGTTTTGATTTATGGTTTGGCAAAAGATGTAGAAGAGAACTGCACAGGTGCAAAAATGTGTTTTCACTATGAAATAAGCGATTTTTTAGTGAAACAAGCCAATGCAAATGTCGATGAAACCGTAAAAGCAAGTGAATTTAACCGAAACTATACAGAACGGCTAAATCCTAGTGAGCTAAACGCAAGCAAAGTAAAAATGGGTAATGTAGGTTTAGAATATTTTATAAGAGCTTTTACACAGATAAAAGGTGGTGATATAAATGGTGGCTTGGCGAGCTTAGGCAAAAAAGATACTATAGGTTTAGCAAATCAAGAAAAAGCAGAACAGTATTATAATGAAGCTTTGGTAGCTTATAAGTTTGCACAGTATGATAAAACATTGGAAGCTTTAAATAAAGCTATTAAACTAAAGCCAGATGAAGTTAAATTTTACAATATTAGAGGAATTGCTTATAGTGATTTAGGCAAACACGAGAAGGCTATTGAGGATTATGATAAGGCTATTTCCTTAGACGAAAATGATGCAAAGGTTTATAACAATCGAGGAATTGCTTATTATGATTTAGGCAAACACGAGAAGGCTATTGAGGATTATGATAAGGCTATTTCCTTAGACGAAAATGATGCAAAGGTTTATAACAATCGAGGAATTGCTTATTATGATTTAAGAAAATATATAATGATGGCGGAAAATGTAAATGATATTTCAATTTATAGTTATGGAGGGGCTGTTTGTACTTTAGGCAGTACTTATACATTAGAGAGATGTGAGCAAGCACTTCAAGATGCTAATAAATCCATTGAATTGAACCCTAAATATAAAGATGCTCAAAAACTAAAAAAACTCATTTTACAAGCATTAGAAAAACAAAAAAAGTAACTTTCCCTCCACATTTCTATCAAAAAAGAAAAGAAAAATATGAAAACAATCATTTTGAGTAGTTTAATCATTTTCGCTTTGTTTACAAACACAAAGGAAGGCTTTGCACAAGACAAAGTAAATGAGGAGGAAAAAATAGTTTTGCAAGAGCAGGAGCTATTAGATGGAAAAGTAAAGATAGGCACACCAGAAAATTGGCGTTACCTCTCTCCTCGCATCAAGCGTATGACATTTCCGCAATATCGGCAGGCAGATGTCGTCAGTATGATAGATGCCTCCGCTTATTTGGTGGCACAGCACAGTATAGAGCCGCTCGAAAATGGCGATGTTGCTGTTTTGAATGAGCAGATAAAAAAGAATTTGGCTACCGAATTTGAAGACATCGTTTATCTAAAAAATGATGTCGCAAACATCAATGAGCAGAAAATAAGCTATTATGAATGTTTGGTAGAAGAAAAAAGCAGCTATATCTTGCAGTTTTACACCAATGTAGAAGGCTGTATGTTGGAAGTGAGAATAAAAGCGAAAGTAAAAAAGAAAAGCGAGGAGGAAATAAAGGCTTTTCGTAAGTTGGCTTCGCAAATGATGGAAAGTTTGATAATCGTGAATTAGCTCAATTTTTTATGTCAATTTTGTCATTACGAGCTTGCGAAGTAATCTAAACTCGCCTGACGAAATATTGGACTGCTTCGTGCCTCGCAGTGACAAAATTGGTAAAGATTTTCGTAATGACAATCTTATTTCACAAAAATGTAACTTAAAACTGACTTTAAAGCATTAATAAACAGCTAAAAGTAAAGTAAACGACAGCATTTTTCAATTAAAAAGCTTATTTTTGTAGAACCGAAACGCTAAACGAATGGTTTTATTATTAGTCTAAGGTGTACAATTAAACCTTTTGCGTCTTTTTGCTTTCTTTTTTAAACAAATTCTAAATAAATAGTCATGAAACAAATATTACTTTCAACTTTATTATTTCTTTTCTCTTTTGCGTCTCTGTTCGCACAAATCAGCTTTTCGTCCAATAGTGCTATTGTGGAAATGGGCGAACAAAGCGATTTTGAAGTCGTAGCACACGCTAGTTTTACCAACAACTCAAGCGAAACCGTAACTGTAATTTGGGAGCGAACAGCAGTAAGTTATTCCAACGAAAATTGGAAATCTTTGGTTTGCGATGTCGTCACTTGCTTTCCTCCACAAGTAAGCACCAACACTTTAACACTTGGAGCTGGCGAAAGCTCTAACTTAGACATACATTTTCAAGGAAACGGTATTGAAATAGGCGAAGGTGTTGGACATGTTCAGATAGCTGCTTGGGTAGATGGCGAAACGGAAACAAGTTTTGTAGCTGATTTTTATGGCGTGACATCGGCACCTGGCATTGTTTTGGCAGGAACTAACCCTGTTTTTGAAGAAGGCGAAGGTAGCGTATTTGAAATTGTTGCACACAGTACTTTCATCAACACAACAGACGAAACTTTAACAGTAGTTTGGGAGCGTCTTTCAGAAGATTTTGGTGGTGCAGACTGGCGTTCATTGGTATGTGACCTTACAACTTGCTTTCCTCCACAAGTAACAACAAATTCATTTACTTTAGCTCCTGGCGAAATTTCTAATTTAGATGTGCATTTTCAAAACAATGGTGCTGCCGAAATTGGAATGGGTGAAGGTATGGTAGAAATGATGGTAACAACAGAAGAAAATCCAGATTATGGTTTTACGGCTACTTACGAAGCACGAGCTTATGGCGTAGGAATTGAGGAGGAAGACTTTTTTAATACGCCAACTTTTGAAGGCGAAGCAAACTTATATCCAAATCCTGTGAGAAACAACGATTTGACGATTGAATTTAATCCTAACTCAAATATCAAACACATTGAACTATACAATTTGTTGGGCAAAAGAGTTGCGGTTTATGATATTGCTGATAGCTACCAAAAGCAAATTATTGAAGCTTGCGACCTCGACGAAGGCATGTATTTTGTTAGTATGTTCAACGAAACAGGCGATTTGGTAACAACTAAAACGTTTACTAAAATTAACTAAAAATAGTTTTTAATTCTTAGTGATGAGTTTTTAGTTAGAAAACGATATTATATTAGTAATCCTTCAAGGCTTTCAAAACCTTGAAGGATTTTTTATTGTAAGATATTTCGCTATTTTTGAGAAGGGAAACATACTATTTTTCAGTTCAAAAGTCCATAAAAATAGGAAATATTGGTCTTCTTAGCCTAAAAAAATAATATATTTAAGTCTTTGATAAAAAATGTATAAATGTTCGAACTATTGCTTTATGAAAACAACTAAGAACTTCCAACTAAAAATTAAAAACTATCTATTTAACCATCATTTTCCCACTAGCTTTCGCTTCCTTATTTTCGCCTAAAATACTATAAAAATACATTCCGTTAGCCAAATCGCCACGTTCTACGACAATCTGATGAGCTTGAATTTCGTAATTTACAGCACACAAACGGCCATTTAAATCATAGACTTTTAGGCTAATATTTTTAGTAGAAAAGTCAGTATCGAATTTTATAAACGTTTTTTCAGCAAAAGGATTAGGATAATTTGCTAAAAAGTTATTTGCCTCCGCAGTATTTATGCCGACATTTCCAACATTTTCGAGATACTCACATACCTGAATTTGCATAAATTCGCTCACATGATTAAAAGTACTATCCATATATGCCTCCGAATTATCGCCCAAAACGAAAGGTGTATGTCCAGCACCTTCAAAACTCAAAAAAGCGTTAGGAATATTAACTTCATTTGCTCGCTCATGTAGCTGACTGCTGCCATGTATGAGCATATTGATGCCAAATAAAGTTAAAATATCGCTACCGTAAGGCACAATATCATCTGCTGTTCCGTGAATGCTTACCACAGGAATATCGCCTTCATTCAGCCAATTTAAATCACCGATAGCTCCCGACAAGCTGATAACACCAGCAACTGAGGAGGAATATGCTGCATTTCCGCTCAAGCCTTCTATTCCACCAACAGCATTAGCCTCATCTAGTAACAAATCTGGAATTTCTGCATCTTCGTTCAGGTAAGCCGTATGCAAAGCAGCTATTGCACCAGCCGAAACACCTGCGATATAAATTTGGTCTGGATTGATGCGATACAAATTATCGGTAGCAGCATCTTTTCTGAAAAAACGAATAGCTGCTTTCATATCATGTACGGCTTTTAATACTGCTTTTAAAGCAGCCTCTTCACTGCCGTTGAGTGCCAAACTTGTACTCAAACGATAATCAATAGAAGCATTGACATATCCCAATTTAGTAAAACGGTTTGCCAACTCTACAATGTCTGGAGATGTTCTTGTGCCAAGTACGAAAGCACCACCAAATGCCCAAATAATAAGCGGTCTTTCTTCCCAATTGTCGCCTTCTGGCTCATAAAAATCAAGATTTAAGAACTGAACTTCATCTGGATTAAATAAGGTGGGTTGGTTATTGTAGCCAAATTCGATGCCTTCGGAAACTGTTACATTTTCGAAAACAGCTTCGCTAAAACGTTCATTATCGCATTCTTGAGCGAAAGTATATGGCGTAGCTAAAAATATTAGCAATGCTAGAAAATAAGTGTAACGCATTTTATGAATAGTTTTTAATTTTAAGTGATTAGTTTTTAAATAGTTTTTAGTTATGAATTTTTAATTTCTAGTGCAATGTTTTGATAAGCTTTAAAATACTCTATTATCCTTTTAGTTGCTGGCGATAACACACAGCAACGGCGAGAGGCGAGAGTTGTCGTTTTTTTGGAAACATGTAATAAAATAGCAGCTATTCTCGGTTTAACAAAAGAAACCTTTTTCGATAGGGGAAACATACTATTTTTCAGTTCAAAAGGCTATAAAAATAGGAAATATTGGTCTTCTTAGCCTAAAAAAAATAGTATGTTTAAGCTTTTGATAAAAAAGGCCTTAAAAACTAATTGCTGACACAGAAAAACAAGCAGATATTTTTTTATAATATTTATTTTATTTCAAAGCGAGAATAGCTGATAAAACAGTGTACTCAGCCTAAAAAAATAGTATATTTAAACTTTCGATAAAAGAATATATAATAGTTTCAACCAAAAATTCATAACTAAAAGTTAAAAACTAGAAAGTATGCTTCATTAGAAAACGCAAAGCACCCATTGTCAATTTGAAAGGTGCATAGCGTAGCGGAGGGTCAATTAGGTTGGAGCGTTCCATAACAGCCTTTTGATGCGAAAAAGTATCGAAACTATATTTGCCATGATAAGCCCCTAAGCCGCTTTCGCCTACGCCACCAAAAGGCATTTCTGTTGTCGACATATGAACAATCGTGTCATTGACAGCCACACCGCCAGAGGAGGTTTCATTAATCACTTTATCAATTAATTTTCTATTTTTCGAAAACAAATACAAAGCAAGCGGTTTGGCACGTTCATTTATATATTTGATAACCTCTTCTTCTTGCGTCCATTCCACGATAGGAATAAGCGGCCCAAAAATTTCCTCTTGCATAATTGGGTCTTCATCTGTCACATTATCAATCAAAGTTGGGCCAACATATCTATCCTTGTGATTGATGTCGCCACCATAAAGCACATTTCCGCAAGTCATCAAGCCAGCCAAACGTTTTATATGTCTATCATTGATAATTCGGCCAAAGTATGGACTTTTTTTAGGATTTGCCGTAAAAAACTTTTCGATATGCTTTTTCAAATGTTCAACCAATTCGGCTTTGACTTCGCTATGCACCATAATATAATCTGGAGCAACACAAGTTTGGCCTGCATTCAAAAATTTTCCCCAGGCAATACGTTTTGCTGCCAAATCCAAATCTATATTTTTATCGACAATACACGGACTTTTTCCTCCAAGCTCTAAAGTAACAGGTGTGAGATGTTTTGCTGCCGCCTGATACACAATTTTTCCAACTTGCGTACTTCCTGTAAAAAAAATATAATCAAACTTTTCTGCCAAGAGTGCTTGCGACATATCAATACCACCTTCAAAAATGGCGACATGATGTTCTTCAAAAGTTTCTTTTATTAGCTCACTTGTTACAGAAGCCGTATGAGGAGCAAGTTCCGAAGGTTTCAAAATAGCAGTATTTCCTGCACTTATCGCACCTACAAGCGGAGCAAGAAGCAACTGAAAAGGATAATTCCAAGGCCCGATAATCAAGTTTGCACCATAAGGCGTAGCTTTGATATAGCTAGAAGCCTTGAAATGAAAAAGCGGTGTTGATACTTTCTTGTTTCGCATCCACTTTTTTAGATGCTTTGTAGTATGGTCAATTTCGCTAATCACAAACCCAACTTCGGAAGCATATGCCTCTATTTTAGATTTGTTTAAGTCTAATTTTAAGGCATCTAACAATTGTTTTTCATATTTTACAATTGCTTTTTTGAGTTTTTTAAGCTGCATTAGCCTAAAATCGTAATCTTTTGTTACATTAGAAGTAAAAAACTTTCGTTGAGCCTTTAGCGTTTCAGCTACTTTTTGCTCCATATCAATTTTCATGTTTGTATGAGGAGGTGTTTCTGTCAGCATTTTATTTTGTTTTTGCGAGAAAAATGTTTTGCAGTTAATTAAGGTTTGAACAAAAATAATTAAATATAAAAGAAATTCAAGCTTTTGAAAGATATTTCGCTATTTTTGTTTTATCACACATAAAAAAACAAGTTTATGATAGGTTTTAGTTCAAAAAAAAGGTGTCATTATGCTATTTTTACTTTGCAGCATTTTGTTTCAAAAATTGTTATTATAACACTTTTTTTAAATATAAGTATCGGCTTTCAATCTTGCTCTTTGCAGAAAAAAGCAAAAAAAACTGAGGAGGAGAAAAATACGTCAAATTTTGACTTTTCGGAATTAAACAAAAAACTTCTAGTAAAAAACGAAAAAGAAGAAATTCGTTACATAGATTTAATTACAGACTTTGATGGCAAAAAAATTCGTGTAGGCATTAGCGAAACAGATACAAGTTGGCAA
This sequence comes from Chitinophagales bacterium, assembly GCA_049613665.1. Classification (GTDB taxonomy): domain Bacteria; phylum Bacteroidota; class Bacteroidia; order Chitinophagales; family UBA2359; genus JBMZCV01. The sequence continues at coordinate 12,019 of JBMZCV010000076.1, forward strand.
AATTTGAAAGCCCACGAGTTTGGGAATTTCGCTTACTATCTTGGCATTTTGAATGTTGATTGGAATGCACAGCCTCATAGCAATTTGCAGCTTTTATCTTTGAATGTACCAATTACCGAAATAGCTATGATGGAAGCTCGCTCACCCAATGATGTGAAAATCAGTGCAGAGCAAATCAACAAACTAGCGATTATAGAAGGTTATTCTAGTGGAGGAATGATTTATAAGGCAAATATTGTTGCTGTTTTCGAAGACAAACCGATGGATTTGCTGATGTTGCTTTTGCAAAAGAATGAAATTACGCCTTATTTGAGAAAATAAACTTTTGTATAGAAATGAAAAAATGCTATTTGGTTTTATTTTTTATCGTATCACTATCTGCTTGTTTCAACAACAAAAACATAATCCATTATGATTGTTATTACACAAATGTCAAACTTCAAGATATTGCTTATACGCTCTCGTATTTTGAAAAATTTAAGAAAAATGTGATTTTTTCAGATACTATGGATATGAAATTTCACACAGAAGTTACTTATCATGACTTTTTGTATAATTCTAATAAAGAGTCTGAAAAACTAAATGTGGTGAGTTTTAATGATGATAAAATGTATTTTTATCAAATCAATGGCTTATTTCAATTAACCAAATGCAAAGAAGTTAAAGATAGAAATAGTTTGAAATTGAGAAGTATATTAGCAGATTTACCTGCTAATAAATACGAAAAAAGAGATTGTTGTATAGAAGATGGTAGTTCAGGGATATTTCTAGTTATGAAAAATGACATAGTTGAGTATTACTTTGAGTCAGAAGGAGTAAGTTGTGAAATGACTGAAAATAATAGACCTAATGAAATAATCACTTTCATCAAATTAACAAAAAACATATTAAAAAAGTAAAATGATAATACTAAAATCAAGGTTTTTTAAATACTTAAATCTTTTTTTCCTTCTCCTCTTTCCTTTTTATATTGTTCTTTCTCATGGAATTGCGGAGGAACAAATAGCAGATTTAACTTATCATATTGAGCATTTTTATGAGGAAACAGAAGCTGAAGAGGAACTTTCAATAAAAAGACAAAAAGATACAGAACAAATAAATAGAAACTTGGCAATGCTTTATTTTGAAAGAGGCCAATTGTACCAAGAACGTGGCATTTTTCAAAATGCTTTTAATGATTACATTTTTTTGTTAGATAAGCAAAGTAGTTTAGAAATAGTTAATCTGACTTTAGCCGAATTGTTTTTTGAACACGATTTTTTCTATTTATCTCTACTTTATGTTAATAAGTTTTTAGAGATTCATGAAAATCATATAAAAGCTCTTGAATGTAAGGCGAAAACATTAGAAAATTTGGGATTTTATGATGAAGCTATTGGTATTTACCAAAATGTTATTTCTCTTGCTTTGGAAGATAGAATAGTTAGTATAGATTATTTAGAGCCGTCTCATTTTATACAGCTTGCTGAGGTTTTAGAAAAAAGAAAGTTTTTTTTAGACAAAACATTTGCTTTAAAATATTTGCAGCTAGGTATTGATATGTTAGGAAAATTACCAAGTTTGCAAAATGCTTATATTGAATTTGCTATTTCTAACAAAATGTACAATGAAGCTTTAGTAAAAATAGATGAGGTTTTAGATGAAAGTAGGGAAGTAACGAAAATTAAATATTTGCTGAAAAAAGCAGAAATCAACGTATTGTTTAACTGTTACGAAGATGCGTCTTTTTATTATCAAAATGCTAAAATTAACAATGCCCAACTTTCACAACGACACATTTTAATGAATCGAGATTACTTTTTAGAATTTCACTTACTTTGTAATACAAATAATTTTGAAATAACAATTTAAGTAAAATCAAAAGTTTACACTTTAAATTTTCAAAAAAACATGAGCTTAAAAATATATTTTTATTATATCAAGTTACTTTTTTGCTGTTTCTTTCTAAATATTGGCGTTTCATATGCTAGTGATACGCTCATCGTCATTGGCGATACATGGCAATATCTCGATGATGGTAGCAATCAAGGCACACTTTGGAATGCAAATAATTTTGACGATAGTAATTGGCAAACAAGAAACGCACAATTTGGCTACGGCGATGGCGATGAAACCACAGCAATTAGCTACGGCAATAATTTTTTAGACAAACACATTACCTATTATTTTCGCAAACATTTCACAATAGATAATTTAAGCGATGTAAATGCTTTATTTATTCGCTTGCTCATTGATGATGGAGCTATCGTTTATCTAAATGGCTCAGAAATTTATCGCAAAAACATGGATGTCGAAACAGTAGATTTTGAAACGCCTGCGACTGCAAATGTTACCAATACACAAGAAAATGTATTTTTTGAACAAATCATTTCCAACGAGTTTTTGCAAGCTGGCGACAATGTTTTGGCAGTAGAAGTGCATCAAGCAAGCCCAACAAATGTCGATTTGAGTTTCGATTTGGAATTTATTACTAACCCAACTGCCGAAAAAATGCTGGTGCGTGAGCCTTATTTGCAAATGCCAACTGAAAACAGCATTTTAGTAAGGTGGCGAACAGCTTTGCCAGTAAGAAGTGAGCTGATTTATGGCGAAAGCTTAGACAATTTAGCTTTCACCGTTATCGACGAAACCGAAGGACTTAATCACGAATTGTTGATTGAAAACTTGCAAGTCGATACGAAATATTTTTATAACATAATAAACAGTGACACGCTTTTAGCAGGCGGCACAAGCGACTTTTTTTTCGCCTCCTCTCCTACTCTAGCCTCCACACAAAAATTTAGAGCATGGGTTTTGGGCGACTGTGGCGAAGCAGGCGAAAACGCTAACAATGTGCGTAATGCCTATTATAATCAAAATTTAGAGACTGATTTCATGCTTTTGCTAGGTGACAATGCCTATAATTTGGGAACTGATAACAACTATCAAGAAAGTATTTTCGAGCCTTACAAAGAAATATTCCGACATACTCCTGTTTGGTCTTGCCCAGGAAATGCCGACTATTATACTGCCGATGCACAAACGCAAACAGGTGCTTATTATGAGGTTTTTAGCTTTCCCAAAAATGCCGAATCAGGCGGCACAGCTTCTGGTACAGAGTCTTATTATTCTTTCGATTATGCCAATGTGCATTTCATTTCGCTAGATTCGGAAGACACAGACCGCTCGCTGAATAGTCCGATGCTGACATGGCTTGAAAACGATTTGCTGACGACAAATCAAGAATGGATAATTGCGATGTGGCATCATCCGCCTTACTCCAAAGGCTCACATGATTCGGATAGCGAAAGCGAATTGAAGGAAATGCGGCAAAATGTCGTGCCGATGCTCGAAGCTGCTGGCGTTGATTTGGTGCTTTGCGGACACAGCCATTCTTATGAACGTTCTCATTTGTTATATGGTCATTATGAGGTTTCAGACAGCTTGAAAAACTATATGATATTGGACAATGGAAGTGGAAATATTGATGAAGCTTGTGCTTATAATAAAACAACTTCTGGAACAGATGAAGGCAAAGGAACGGTTTATGTCGTCAATGGTTCGTCGAGCAAAATCTCTGGCGGCACGCTCAATCATCCAGCGATGTATGTGTCGCTCAATCAGTTGGGTTCTGTCATTTTGGAAGTAGAAAATCATCAGTTAGATTTGCGTTTTATCAATGACAATGGCCAAATTCAAGATTATTTTAGCATCGTAAAAGACAATCAAGCTAAGGAAATAAGCATTTCGGCAGACAAAACAAGTTTGTGCAACAATGAAACTTTGTGGCTTACGGCTACGCCAAATTTCTCTAATTATGAATGGTTTTTAGATGGCCAAATTTTAGACAATGAAAATGAAAATGAATTGCTTATTGAAGCGGCTGGCGAGTATCTAGTATTTGCGTATAATGAAAATAACTGTTTGCTTTCTTTCACACAAAAAATTGATTATCAGTCAGATATAATTTTTGAAATAAATGCAACTGACGAAATTTGCGACAATGATGGAACAGCAAGCATAACGCTTACAAGTGAGCAAGAAAATATCAATTATCTTTGGCAAAATGGCGAAACGACAGCTACAATAAACGATTTGAATGCCGACACTTATTTTGTGACGATAACAGATGAAGCCGATTGTTCGGAAACGGCAAGCGTCAATGTGGAAGCTAATATAAAATTTAATGTGCAGCTAAAAATTTGGCTAGAAGGGCCGCATCAAAGCAATTCCAACTTGATGACAACTTACTTGCGAGACGCTGCAATTTTGCCTTTAGAACAGCCTTATTCCGAAAATCCATATAACTATCAAGGCTCTGGAAATGTGACGAATATCAACGATATTTTGATAAATATGGTGGATTGGGTACTGGTGGAACTGCGAGATGCTACGGATAATAGCCTTCTCATTGCTCAAAAAGCTGGGCTTGTTATCAACAGTGGCTTTATTTTAAGCTATGACGAAAATGCCAATCTTATTTTCGGTCTCGATTTTGAAAATATCGCCTGCAACCGCTCTTATTATGTTGTGGTGCGACATAGAAATCACTTAGACATCATGAGCAAAGATGCGATTTTGTTTCCCAACGAAAATATTATTGATTTGACGCAAGCCGAAAATGTGCAGGCTGGCGAAACACAACTTGCCAATGTAGGAAACGATATTTTTGCGATGAAAATGGGCGATTTTAATGGCGATGGCACGATAAACGACAACGATTTTGAGACTTACTACGAGGCTCTCCCCTATTTGCGTGTTTATAATTCTTGTGACATTAACTTTGATAGTCAAATTACTTTTTGTGATTTCAATTTGTATAGGGAGAATTGGGGAAGTAGTTGTGTGGTGGTTTTAAAACTTGAATAATATATTTTTTGTTTTCTTGCTTTTTTTAGCATAAATTGTTATTATTGCTGCGTTAAGCTTTTGTAGAAAAAAACCAGACAAACTAAGATGAATAAAGATAATATTGTAGCTTTTATAGATTATGTCAGAACGCTAGAAGGCGATGAGAAAGGAGAAGCCCAAGTATTTTGCGATAGATTGTTCAAAGCTTTTGGACATGAAGGGTATAAAGAAGCAGGTGCAATTTTAGAATATCGAGTAAAAAGTAAGAAAAGTACAAGATTTGCCGATTTGCTTTGGGGCAAAAAGCTGATAATTGAAATGAAAAAGCGAGGCACAAAACTAGAAAGTCATAGAACGCAAGTTTTTGATTATTGGTGGAAGCTGCGACCAAATCAACCTAAATACGCCATTCTTTGCAATTTTGATGAGTTTTATATTTATGACTTTAGTGTTCAAGATGAGCCGCTTGATAAAATTAAAACCGAAAATTTAGCCAAACGCATAACTGCTTTCAACTTTCTAAAACCAAAGCCTAGCAAACCAATATTTGACAATAATGTTGAAGAAGTTACCAGAGAAACCGCCGCCAATGTTGCAAAGGTTTTCAATAGTTTGCTCAAACGAAAAGAAGAAAGAGCCGATGCTCAAAAATTTATTCTGCAATCTATCTTTGCCATGTTTGCCCAAGATTATGGCTTATTGCCTGATGGCTTTTTCACCACCCTTTTGATGGAATGCCTACACAATGAAGTCAGCTCTTATGATGCTATCGGTGGACTTTTTCGACAGATGGCAAACCCTAAACGAGCAAAAGCTGGAAAATATCAAAATATCAAATATTTCAACGGTGGTTTATTTAAAGTAGTTGAGCCGATTGAGCTGAACAGGCAAGAATTGTTTGACCTTATCAAGACCGCAAAAAAAGATTGGAGCAAAGTCAATCCTGCTATTTTTGGAACTATTTTTCAAAGTAGTATGGACGCAGACGAAAGGCACGCTTATGGCGCACATTTTACAAGTGAATTGGATATTTACAAAATCGTGCATCCAACTATTATTGAACCGTGGATGCAAAAAATAGAAATTGCGAACTCTCTCCCAAAACTCAAAAAATTATTAAAAGAAATTCGACAGTTCCAAGTCCTTGACCCTGCTTGTGGAAGCGGAAATTTTCTTTACATTGCCTTTCGAGAACTCAAACGTCTTGAAATGGAAATTTTGAATAAAATACATACCGATTTTTCAAGAAAAACAAAAAAAATTGGCACTTCATCTTTGGTTAGCCTAAAACAAATTCATGGCATTGATTTAAATAAATTTGCTGTCGAACTCGCTAAAGTAACCCTCCTCCTCGCCAAAGAAGTAGCAAGAAAAGAAACCGAAAATTGGTTGGACAACAATCAAAGTGGCTTAGATTTTCAACGAGAAGAAGCCTTGCCGCTCGACAATTTAAATGAAAACATTGCTTGTGCCGATGCTTTGTTTACTCCTTGGGTGCAAGCTGATGTCATTATTGGAAACCCTCCTTATCAATCTAAAAATAAAATGCAGCAAGAATATGGCGGCGAATATTTAAATAAACTTTGGAAAGCTTACCCAGAAGTACCAGGCCGAGCCGATTTTTGCGTTTATTGGTATCATAAAGCACACAAAGTTTTAAAAGAAAATGGTTTTGCAGGTTTAGTTGGCACAAATACTATAAGAGAAAATTATAGCAGAGAAGGTAGTTTAGATTATATTGTAAATAATGGTGGCGAAATATTTAATGCTGTTTCTTCGCAAAAATGGTCTGGTGATGCTGCTGTAAGCGTTTCTATTGTTAATTGGATTAAAGGAAATTATAAGGGAGAAAAAAAGTTATATCTTTCAGGCAAAAGCAAAAAAGAAATAACACTTAATAATATAAATTCTACTTTAAAAACATCTACTAATGTTACAAAAGCAAAAGTATTACAAATTAATAAAATTCCTAAAAAAGTTTTTCAAGGCCAAACTCATGGACACAAAAACTTTTTAATAACATTAGAACAAGGAATTTTACTAAATAAAATAAATCAAAAAGTTGTAAAACCATTTTTAATAGGTGAAGAATTAATAGGAAATTATAAATCACAACCCAAAAGGTTTGTTATTGATTTTTCTACAATGGATATTTTTGAAGCATCAAGTTTCAAAAAACCTTATAAAATCATTTCGGAAAAGGTTTTACCAGATAGAAAAACAAAATCTGATGAACAAGAACGAAAAAACAAAGCCCTTTTAGCAAAGAATCCAAAAGCAAAAATAAATAAACACCATATCAATTTTTATAAAAAATGGTGGAAATTGTCTTACAGTCGAATTGATATGTTAAACTCAATAAGTCCTTTAAAAAGATTTATTGCAACATCAAGAATTTCAAAAAGACCCATTTTTGAATTTGTATCATCTGAAATTCGTCCAAACGACGCTTTAATGGTTTTTGCATTTGAAGATGATTATAGTTTTGGGGTTATTCAATCTTCTTTTCATTGGGAATGGTGGAAAGCTAAATGTTCGACACTCGAAGAACGATTGAGATATACAACCAATACCGTTTGGAATACTTTTCCATTTCCACAACAGCCAAGTTTAAAAGATGTGCAAGCGGTTGCGATAGCAGCAAAGGCATTAAGAGATGAACGAAACAAAATAATGCTGAAATATAAATATTCGCTTCGTGATTTGTATCGAATAATAGAACAGCATGGAACAAATCCGATAAAAGATTTACAACAAAAATTAGACAATGCCGTTACGAAAGCTTATCGCTTCCAAAAAGGAAAAGATATTTTGTCGCAATTACTCGAATTAAATTTAGATGTTGCGGCAAAAGAAGCAAAAGGCGAAACAGTACAAGCAGCAGGATTACCTGATTTTGTAAAAAACAAGCATGATTTCATAACAGACGATTGCGTAAAATTTGAGACTGATGATTGAATAATATAGCTTTTGTTTTTTTGAAAAAAAATCTTATCATTACACCGAAATAAGTTTAGTTGCAGTTTTAAATTTAGGTAAAAATAAATGACAGAAAACGAAATTCAGTATTTTATGAATGAAGCCATTTTAGAAGGCAAAAAAGCCCTTTCTAAATGTTTGCCTAATCCACCGATAGGTTGTGTTATTGTGCATAAAGGAAAAATTATATCAAGAGGACATACAAACGAACCTGGCAAGCATCACGCTGAGGCAATGGCTTTAGAAAATATCAAAAATTTAGAGTATGCGAATTTGACGATGTTTGTTACTTTAGAACCCTGCTCTTTTCAAGGAAAAACGCCATCTTGTGCAAAAACGATAGTCAAAAAGCAAATTATTAAAACTGTGTATGTTGGCATTCTTGATCCACATCCGAGAAATCAAGGAAACGGCATACAAATTTTAAGGAACGCAAATATAAAAGTTGAAGTTGGCATATTAGAGCAACAGGTTTATGAAGAATTAAATGATTTTTTAATCTGAGAATAATTTTATTAAAAAAATGAACAACATAGAAAAAGCCTACAATTCTTGGGCTGTACAATATGACACCAACAAAAACAAAACTCGTGATTTAGACAGTAAAGCAACCATAGCAAGCTTGTCGAAATACGATTTCAAAAATGTCTTAGAGTTGGGCTGTGGAACAGGAAAAAATACAATTTGGCTACTGAAAAAAGCAGAGCGAATTATCGGCATTGATTTTTCGGAAGAAATGCTCAACAAGGCGAAAGAAAAAACTGCAAGTAAAAAAGTTCAGTTTACAAAAGCTAACCTTACGAAAGCATGGAATGTTGAAAATCAATTTGCCGATTTGATAACTTCGAGCTTAACACTTGAACACATCAAGGACTTAAATCACATTTTCGAGCAGGCATATCAAAAGCTAAAAGAAAGTGGCATATTTTTCATTAGCGAACTACATCCTTCCAAACAATATAAAGGAAGTGGTGCGAAATATGAGTTAGAAAATGAAACCGTAAAACTCGAAGTTTATACGCATCACATCACAGATTATACGGAAAGTGCCAAACAAAACGGATTTGAATTGCTTGAAATAAAAGAATGGTTTGATGACGAAAAAGAAGCGGAAATTCCACGACTTATATCGTTTGTATTTAGGAAAAAATAGGCTTTTAAGTCAAAATTTGTTATAATTTAGTCGTCATTAAAAATAGTACTTGGTATTTAAAATAAATGCTGCGTCAAATCTTAAAAACTCAAAATAATATGAGCAAAATAATCGACCTTTCTAAAACTATTCAATACAATTCTGGCGATCCCTTTTTTATGAAGGTTAAAATTAAGCATAAAGCTCATAAGAAAGCTAAATGGTTAGTTCGATTTCTAGGTTTACCATTTCGATTATTTCCAAAGAAATTTATTGGTTGGGCAGATGATGAAATCAGAAAAATGGGAGTACACTCCACTACTCATATAGATGCACCGTGGCACTATGCTCCCACTTGTATGGGAAAACGAGCCAAAACTATCGACGAAATTCCTTTGGAATGGTGCTTTGGAGAAGGCATTGTTATTGATATGACACATAAAAAAGACTTTGACCCAATCACTATAAACGATATAAAAGCTTTTTTAGAGAAAGAGAATCTGCTTTTAATTCCAGAAATGATTGTACTTATAAAAACAGGGAGAGATACATTAATGGGAACAAAAGATTTTTTCTACAAAGGAACAGGAATGAGTGCCAAAGCGACTGAATGGCTTATAAAACAAGGTATAAAAGTAATGGGCATTGACCAATGGGGCTGGGATTTGCCTTTGCCATATTTAATTAAGAAAGCTAAAGAAAGTAACAACGCTGAATTATTTTGGGAAGCTCATTTAGTAGGTGTTGATTATGAATATTGCCACATGGAACAACTAACTAATTTAAATGCTCTGCCTACAACAGGATTTAAAGTAGCAGCGTTTCCATTAAAAATAAAAGGGGGTTCAGGTGCTCCAGCTAGAGTCGTAGCAATACTAAATGAATAGTTCTGGCATTTATACATTTTTTGTAACTATTTACGTTATGGCAATTTTGGCTAAAAAATAC
>JBMZCV010000077.1:0-21853 GCA_049613665.1 Chitinophagales bacterium
TTTGCATGAAGTCTAATTTCTGTAAAAATCACCAAATGATTTCACTTTGAACCTTGAATTCAATAAGTAAAACTCTAAAAATGCTAAAAAAATTCCTTGCTTTCGTTTTTTTCTAAAAAAAAGATTTTCACACATAACTTGCATCAAATAAATTGGCAAAATGTCTTTTTAAATGCCCTTTTACAATTTCAACATCAACTTTTTCGACACCAAGCTCTTTATTCAATGATGTTACGCCTTTGTCGGTAATGCCACAAGGAACGATATTTCCAAAATACGACAAATCTGTATTGACATTAAATGCCCAGCCGTGCATCGTTACCCAACGACTACACCGAATGCCCATAGCACAGATTTTGCGAGCCTTGCTAGGATTATCGCCATCAATCCAAACTCCTGTCGCACCTTTTACTCTTCCTCCTTCAATTCTATATTCCGCCAAAGTCAAAATAATACATTCCTCCAACAAACGCATAAATTTGTGAATATCCGTAAAAAAGTGATGCAAATCTAAAATCGGATAACCCACGATTTGTCCAGGGCCATGATAGGTAATATCGCCACCTCGATTAATTTTATAAAATTGAATATTGTTATTTTTTAAGCCTTTCTCATTCAATAATAAATGGTGTATTGAGCCACTTTTCCCTAAAGTATATACATGAGGGTGGCTGCAAAAAAACAAATAGTTAGGTGTTGTAAGTTGTTGATTTTCAGGTAGTTTACGATTAGCTATTTTTTTATCTATAATAGCACGATAATGAGTTTCTTGATAATCCCAACAGGCCTTGAAATCTATCAAAGCTAAATCCTTGAATATAATTTGTCGCTGACTGTTTTGATACATAAAAACGAAATTATTTAATATTTGTAGTTTGTTTTTTTACTGCTTACTTTTCTATTTTCAAACGACAAAACTACATCTTTTTTGAATAAAAAGAGAAAAAAGTAAAATTTAAGTATCAAAATATGTTGTATAAAATTTGGTAAACAGCAACTTTAACAATATCTTGCCTTATCAAAAAAGCGTTTAATTTTTGGCATTTTATGTTTTGAAAATCGTGTTTTTTTTATGCTCTAACAATTTTGACTAACACATTTCTTGTCACTTAAATAACAAATCAATGGCACTCGAAAAATATTATTTAGGCGGTCCTATTTGGGCAAACAAAGACTGGCAAGGAACACTTTTTACTCGAAAAGCTAAAGCCAAAGACTTTTTGAAACAGTATGCTCAAATATTCAATACCGTTGAGGGAAGTGGTACATTTTATGTGTTGCCAAGTTTAAAAATGCTCACAAAATGGAATGAAGATACGCCTTCTCATTTTCGTTTTACATTCAAATTTTCGAGAGAAATCACACATCTACGTCATTTGCGAAATGTTGCAGGCGAAACCTATCAATTTTTCAAAACCATGCAGCCTATTTCACATAAAGTAGGTTCTTTTTTTTTGCAGCTACCGCCTTCGTTCAATGCTCATTACCTGCCAAACTTAGCACGGTTTTTGCCTACTTTATCAAAAGACTTTAACTATGCAGTAGAAGTAAGACATCTCGATTTTTTTAGAAATAAAGATAATCAAAACCGCTTAAATGATTTGCTCATAAAACACAATATGGATAGAGCTATTTTTGATACCACTGTTTTGCATAATATACAAAACTCTGATAATCAAGAAATTATAATCGCTCAAGGCAAAAAGCCAAAAATGCCACGACATTTAATTGCAACTGCTCAACAACCATTTTTGCGTTATGTAGGCTATCAAAAGGCAGAAGAAAACCGAATAGCTTTGCAACCAATTGTAAAAGAAATAGCAGCATATATAGCAAACGATAAAAAACCTTATGTATTTATGCATACGGCTGGCGATCGTTTTGCACCAGAATTGTGCCGACTTTTTCACGAACTTTTGCAAGCAGAACTACCAACTATTCAGCTAGGAAAAATGCCTGCTTTTTTGGGCGAAAAAGAACGAAAAACAGGGCAAATCAACTTGTTTTAGGTATCAAGTTTTGCTTGATTTATTTCTATTTTATATGCAAAATATTTTTTTAAGTGTCAAAAATATACTGCTAAAAATTATCAAAAAATAAAATATATCAAAATGAAAAACTTTTTTATTGTCGGCTTTTTGCTACTAATCACGAATATTGCTTTTGCTCAAAAAGAATTGCAAAGCATTGATGAAGTAAATAGAATGTGCGATATGATAGCCCAAAGCATTGGACAAGGGCAAAATGAACGTGCGATGGGCATGATTGCCGATGGTATGAAAACTCGAAAAAAAAGCAAGGATAGTCCAAATATCGACTTGAAAGGCTTATTTTCATTTCTGAAAGAATCGGAAAAAAGTTATGGCAAATTGCAAGGTTCACAACTAGGAAAAGAAGAAAAAGCGGGCGATTTTTTGGTGCGTTATACCTACGGAATTTTGTATGACGAAAAACCAATATGGATAAGTTTCACTTATTATAAATCCTTGAAAATGTACGGTTTGCATCAAGTAACATGGGGCGAAAACATCGAAAAATTGTTAGACTAAACCTTTGCTAATGCTGAATAATTGCAGAAAATCTTAAAAAAGCTTAAAGTACAAAAATATGTAAGCTAAATGACAAACAACAAGACATAAAAAGGGTTTATTAATTGATAGCAATTTTGCTGTTTTAAGTGTTTTAATCATTAATTTTTATGCCATATTTTTTGTGCTATTCGTGGATATTTGCTTTCTTTATGCTAAATGGATGTCCACAACAAAAAAGTGAAAATAATTTTCAAACTCAAAAACAAGAAAAAAAAGAAATGGAAAAATCAAATCAATTAGCTGACGGCCTCGAATTAGCAACTTTTGGTGCAGGTTGTTTTTGGTGCGTCGAGGCTATTTTTCAAGAATTGCAAGGCGTAAGCAAAGTAATTTCGGGATATACGGGCGGTAGCATAAAAAATCCTTCCTACAAAGAAGTATGTAATGGAACAACAGGACATGCCGAAGTTGCTCAAATCACGTTTGACCCAAATGTTGTGAGCTACGAAACTTTGTTAGAAGTGTTTTGGACAACACACGACCCTACAACTCTAAATCGACAGGGGGCAGATGTAGGCACACAATATCGCTCGGCAATTTATTTTCATAATGAAACGCAAAAACAAGTAGCTGAAAAATCAAAAGCTACTGTTGCTGCCGAGCTTTGGAGCAACCCAATTGTAACAGAAATTAGTCCAATAGGCGATTTTTATGCTGCTGAAGATTACCACCAAGATTATTACAGTTTAAATACTGAATATGGCTATTGCAAGGTAGTAATTAATCCTAAATTGGTTAAATTTAGAAAAAGATTTAAAGATAAGCTAAAGTAAAAATAAGTTTTTTTTAATTTATATAAAACAAAAACTTTGTAATAAATAACAAATTCTATTTAAGTAGTCGGACAGATTTATTCTGCAAATTGTGAAAACTAACATGCTGAATATCAATGCGTTAGCAACTGAACGACCTTTATTAAATAGTGCTTGGCACTTATTGCAAGGTTTTTCTATATTAAAATAACATTTAGTGAAAAAATACATACTATTATTTTCGTTTTTATTGGCTGTTTCATGCCAACCAACAGAAGAAGTATCAAAGTTGGCAGACCCAAACTTAATAACAAGCGATTTTCGTGTAGGAAGATATGAAAATGTCCAATTTTTGAAAGAACCTTTGCTGGATAGTCGATTGGAAAAACGCTATAAGTCAAATAATGACAAGGCTTTTATCGAATATGTCGAAAAGTATCACAGTAACGGCAAGATTCTTTCTAAAGGTTTTTATAGAAATGGAAAGCAAGATGGCGTATGCAAATATTGGTTTAAAGATGGTAAGCCTTCGGGTGAGTATGTTTATAAATATGGAGAGCCAGATGATGACTGGAAAGAATGGTACGAAAATGGGCAAATCAAATCAGTAACACATTACAAAGATGGCTGGCAAGACAAAGATTGGACGATTTGGTTTGAAAATGGCAATAAAAGCGAAACTATTACTTATAAAAATGGTTTGCGAATAGGCGACTTGCGACGCTGGCACGAAAACGGACAATTGCGACTAGAAGGGCAATACGACTATGGCAATCAACACGGCATTTGGAAAGAATATAAAGCAGATGGCAGTTTGAAAGATTCTTTGCGATATGAATATGGCGAGCTTATAGAAAAGTAAAAAATATGATTTAAATAAAAAACTTATTGGTTTTATTCACACTTATAAAGTAGCTAGTCTAATTTTACAAGTCCTGTTTTTACAGCATATAAAATGAGTTCGGAAGCAGACTTCACATTTAGCTTTTTCATAATATTTCGTCTATGAGTATATATCGTATGGTGGCTCAAAAACAATTTTTTGCTTATTTCTTTAGTTGTTATTCCTTGTGCAATAAGCTCGACAACTTCTAGTTCTCTGGCTGTCAAAGCAGAAGGTGCACAGTTGGCAAAAGTATCTGTGTTCGACAAGTGTTTTTCTAAAATAATATCTAAAACTTTGTTGCAAAAAAACCTTTCGCCACGATTCGCAGCATAAATAGCACTAATTATTTCGGATTTATCGCAAGATTTCGTCAAAAAGGCGTTTGTTCCTGCACTTATAGCTTGTAAGATGTGTTGCTTATTATCGTCAGATGAAATAACAAGAACTTGACTTTTTGGTGATATCGTCTTTATCAAAGAAATATTATCAATACAAAAATTCTTTTTGGTCGTATGATAATCTATAATCACAACATTTGGCTGATATTTTTCTACGGCTTTCGACAACGCATCACTATTAGTTGCTTCTGCCACTACGCTAATATCGTTTTTTTGCTGTAACAAATGCTTTAAGCCTACTCGTATCAAGTATTGCTCATCTGCCAAAACGATGCTAATATTTTGCATAAATAATAATCATTAAATGAAAAAGTGTGAAGTATAAAACACTTATTTAGAATAATTCTAAATAATACAAAAGTAAGTATAAAAAAAGTCTTTTTTGATATTTTGATACAAAATGTACTTATTTTTGACAAATTCCTTCAAAACAAAACCTACAACAATATGAAACTGAACAGATTAGGAGCAAGCAAGTTTTTCGATGAAAATTTGTATGCCATAAATGACTTTCCAATAGCAGCACAACAGCAAACTATTGAAGCCGTTGTCGTATATAAAAATACCATCAATGAATTGCCTCAAAATGAAAAAGAGTTGTTGCAAAATATATTAAAAGCTATTGGTTTTAGCCTAGAAAAAGTGGTGTTGGTAAATGTAGAAGCAGGAAATATTAAAAATTTTGCACACATAAAAGAAGTATTCAAGCCCAAATATTTTATTGGTTTTGGCGTATTGCGAACCGATATTGGGCTAAATATTGATTTGAAAGGTTATAAACCTACTGAATTTAATGGTGTTTCTCTGCTTGTTGCTCACAAATTGAGCGATATTGAAGGCAATAAAAAACGGAAGTTAATACTTTGGAAATGTTTAAAGCACATGTTTAACATTTAATCCATAGAAATTTAGCTAAAAAATTATCATAACGTAAATAATTACATAAAATATAAATAAACATGAAAATTGTTTTTGCAACCAATAATCCCTACAAATTAAAAGAAGTCAAAAGATTGTTGTTATCGTCTAACTATCAGATTGTCAGCTTAAAAGACATAGGTTTTTTTGATGATATTCCAGAACCTCACGATACATTGGAAGCTAATGCACTCGAAAAAGCACGCACGATACACCAAAAATTTGGCATCAATTGTTTTTCGGAAGATACAGGCTTGGAAGTAACTGCTCTCAATAATGCTCCTGGAGTTTATTCGGCACGCTATGCAGGTGAGCAAAAGTCTAGTGAAAACAATATGGATTTGTTGTTGAAAAACTTGGAGAAGCACGAAGACCGAACTGCTCAATTTCGAACAGTTGTTGCACTTATTTTGGATAAAAAAGAGTACTTATTTGAAGGAATCGTAAAAGGCAACATTTTATTTGAACGACAAGGTACAGATGGCTTTGGCTATGATGCTATTTTTCAAGCAATAGGCTATCAACAAAGTTTCGCTGAAATAACAGCAGACGAAAAAAATGCAATTAGTCATAGAGGAAAAGCTATTGAAAAACTTATTCATTTTTTACAAACACAACAATTATAAACATAACAAAAATAGTTTTTATATAGATATTTACTTATTGTTTTTTTGTATGTAGAAATCTATTATTGTTGTCAAAATGAGTAAGTAGTCAAATAAATTTATCCTACAAATCATGGAAGTTTACACACTTAAATTCAAGCTATTAGCATAAACTCTTATGATTAAATAATAATTGACACTTAAAAAAGAAAAAAGTTTAAAAAAATTAAGGAATCAAAGACATGTCTGTATCTAAGTAGTGAAAGCTTAATGAAACATATATTTGCAAGCTATTTAAATGTTATCCTTTGGCTTGAAAAAGCATCAACTTAACAAAAAAAACAATCTATTGAACCGCAATTCACTTAGGCAATCTTAACTTTATGAAAAAAGATTCAAACTATAAATTTAATGAATTTTATACCAAATATCGTCATTTAGTATTTCTTTCATGTTTAAATTATCTAAGAAACATAGAAAAAAGTGAAGATATGACAGCCGATATTTTCAGAGAATTTTGGGAAAAGCCCCAAAAACTAGAAAAAGTACAACATCTTGAAGCTTGGCTTCCTGTTTTTACAAGAAATAAATGCTTTCGTTTTTTGCAAAATCAAAAACGAGACAAAAGCAAGTTTGATGATTATTTTGTATATCGACAAACCAATTCGATTAGTAATGATTTAGAATTTAACTTTACCTTAATACATGAACAACATCAGGAACAAAACAAGATGTTGCAAGGTCTTGAAAAAGCTTTATCTAGTTTAAGACACAATCATCGCACTTGTATTAGCCTGCATTATTTAAAAAATAAAAGTTATCAGGAGATTATGACTATTACAAAATTTACTTTCAAACAAGTAGATAATTTTTTGTACTATGGCAAAAAAAAGTTAGTGCAAAAATTGCAAGAAGATGGCTGGGAGCATGGAGATTTTAAACAACTTTTTAACAACGATTAAGATATGAATAAGAAAACAAAAACAACATATCCTTGTATGAGCATACAACAAATTGTTTTATATGTCAATAAAACAATTTCTGATAATGAACTGAAAACTTTAGACAAACATATTGATAATTGTGATTTGTGTGCCGAAGCAATTGACGGAGCATTGATGTTTTCAGATTTGGAAGATTTGACAGAAAAAAACATCAAAAAACGAATGGCAAATATAAGCAATAAATTGCCATTTTTGGAAGAAATGAGTTTCGCAAAAAACACAACCACTAACAAGACTTATACTTTAGATGAGTTGCTTGCGATGTTTGCCGTTGTGCCACATTACGAACCACTTTTGACCGAAGTGCATCGTTCGGTAGCTAGTTTAGGAGCAGTTTCAATGAAAATTATTGCTCCAGAAAATGGTGCTGATTGTCTCAATACCATTACTTTTCGTTTAAACAAAACAGCTATTGATAACTTTGAAATTCACATAGAAAATAATCAGGAGGAAACAGTCATAGAAACTTTTTTTCCAGAAGGAAAAGACACCTATACTGTCGACATTCAACAATTGCAAGTTGGTTGTTATTATTGGAAAATGATTATAGAAGATGAAAGTTTGGCTATCGGAAAGTTTTATATAAAAAAAGCGATGATGCCTAATGATTTGAAAAACACCTAAAGTTAGAATTTAGGTGTTATAGAGTCCTATTGTTGAACTTTTTTTAATAGTTTTGCCCAAAGTGTACTTTTTATAAATACCTTTTTCTTTTTTTGCATATTAAATATCTGAAAAAAAACCATTTGAACATTATTGAGTTAGCTTTTTGTTTTAAAAAGTATTAATTTAAAAACAAAAAACTAACTTCATTCAGTTAAACATTGAAATAAGTTACTTATTTGCGAAAGCTAACGCACTAAATTAGCAAACTCAAAAAGCCACATTAATAGTATTTTGTACTAAATTGTATATCCTCCATCAGCCGTAAAAACACTACCTGTGCAATAAGTGGAAGCATCGGAAGCAAGAAATAATGCCATTGCTGCCATATCTTCGGGTTCTCCAATGCGTGCAATAGGTTGATTTTTCAAAAAACGCTTCAATATTTTTTCGTCTTGCCACAAAGCACGGCTAAATTTTGTTTTGATAAGACCTGGACAAATGGCATTTACACGAATGTTATATTCGCCCCATTCTTTCCCCAAGACTTTTGTTAAAGACAACAAAGCCGCCTTGCTAACACTATAAACACCTAAATAATCTTCTGGCGAAATACCGCCAATACTACTAATATTAATAATTGAACCTCCTCCTCTTTCTTGCATACTTGCAAAAGCTTTTTTACTCAACTCAAAAGGAGCTTTTACATTAATATCCATAATTTTATCGAAAGCCATTTCGCTAGTATTGATAACAGGGCCAAAAACAGGGTTTGTAGCTGCATTATTTACAATAATATCTATACCTCCAAAGATATTTAATGTTTTTGTTACTAAGTTGTCTAATTGTGCACTATCACCAACATGTGCCGCAACACCAATCGCTTGAATGCCTTGTTTTGCAAAATCTTTCGCAATTTCATCTACCGCAGCTTGATTTCTGCTCGAAACTACTACTTTAGCTCCTGCTTGCCCAAGTGCAAAAGCAATTGCTTTGCCAATACCTTTGCTTGCTCCTGTGATAATAGCAACTTTTCCAACTAATTCAAAACGCTTTAAAATGTTCATGTTTTATTTTCGTAATTTAGTTTTAGCTCTAGAAGTTTTGATTAAAAATATTTTTTTCGTTTCTGTTTCAACTTTTATTTATCGGCTAAAACGATAATATAAACTCGCTCTAGCACCTAACAAAATATTATTGCTGGTCTTTTTATTCGGAAAAATAAACTCATTTGCATTATTTGAAGTAGTGGAAATACTCGCACGGCCGCCAAGCGAAACTGCATAATGTTTGCTCAAAGCCATATTGTAATCAGCTCCTAACACAAAACCCCAACTATTCTTTTTGTACAAATCATCGTGTATAATTGGATTGTTTACAGGAATTTCAGCCGATTTCAGCACGCCATATTGCACACCACCAACATAATTTAACACGATAGGTTGCTTCGTCAATTTCGAAATTTTGCTCATTCTAAATTTCGCCAATACAGGAAAGTAGGTATAAACCAAATTGACATCTGTTGTGCTTGCTTTTGTAGCACCATGCTCGAAATGTTCGTAGCGTTGCCCTTGCTTAGAGCTCACAATCCATTCGATTTGTAAACCCCAATGAGGCGAAAAATCGTAGCCAGTCGCAAAGCCATAAGTGCTGCCAAAATCGAGCAAATAATTGAGTTTTCCGCCATTTACGGTAGCATCAACAGCTTCCGAATTGAGAATCCAAGTGTTGTTGATACCTGCAAAAGTGCTGAAATACAAACCTGTAATACTCGCTACATTTGGGTCGATAGGAAAATCTATCGGCTTTTCAATTGTTGCCGAAGTTTCACTAGCTTCCGCTTCCAATATCATTTCATTAGCGATTTGCAAAGCTTCTAAAAGAGGCAATTTGCTGATTTGCGAAAGGTTGATATTTGTGTTTTTTGATGAAAAAGCAGCTACATTTTGCCCAGAAAATGGCAAATAAGTAGGCAAATTTGCAGAAAAGTCGCTATTATTTTCAGCATCAATAAAAGCATTATTTATATTTGCATCAGTATTTTTAGCATTCAAAACATCGCTTTGGCGAGTTGAAACTTCTTTATTTTTTCGCCCAGAAGTTCTAAAAATATCAGCATTGGCTTCTGCACGAATAGGAGAAGATACATAATTATTTTTAACCTTATTTTTTCTTGTTGCTCTCCTATTTCTTCGCTGCTTAGATACTGCATTTTCGGCAAAAATAGAATTATTTTTGCTTTCTACTATGCTAGAGTTATTTGCATTTGCTGCTGAAAAATGATTCGCCTTTTCGGAAATGCCAACATCATTTTTAGTTTTTTCATCAAATGTAATCGCTTGATTATCAGCTAAAACAGTTGCTTTTTTAGCTATTTCGCCAATATCATTCACTGCATTTTTAGTCAACAAATCATTATCTACATTTGCTATATCTTGCGATGTAGCAGTATTATTTATATGTTGCTCAACAATTTGTATTTGCTGTTCTCCCGTTTGATTTTGCGACAAATAATAGCTCAAACTGCCCAAACTAATGAGCATGGCAAAGCCAGCCAACATACCATATATAAAAGTATTTTTTTTATAAAATGGTGTGGCCACAGGTAGTTGATACTGAATATTATCCCATGTTTTGAACGACGGTATCACTTCGTGATTTTCCAAACCACGCTTAAACAAGTCGTCAATAGAATGTCCATTTTGCTTAGACATACGCTTCTTTCTGATTTTTATACAATTTTCTTACTTTTTTTTGCAACAAGTATCTCGCTCGTGCTAATTGTGATTTTGAGGTGCCTTCGCTAATTTTTAGCATTTTGGCAATTTCTTTATGTGGATAGCCTTCTATAACATATAAATTAAAAACCGTGCGATAGCCTGGCGATAAGTCATTGACCATTTTCATGAGGTCGTCTGCTGCCAAATCGCTGATAACATTTTCGTTTAATACATCATACTCTGAATTATCTACTTCTAAAATGGGATACATAATGACTTTGCGTCTGTAATGCTCAATGGCTGTATTCACAAAAATACGTCGTAGCCAGCCTTCAAACGAGCCTTCATGTCTAAACTTTCCGATGTTGCGATAGGTTTTAATAAAAGCGTCTTGCAAAATATCTTCGGCACTATGATAGTCACTAGCATATCGTAGGCAAATCGAAAACATTTTGGGTGCGTACTTGGCATACAATCGCTCTTGATAGGTGCGTTTGCAAGCAATGCAGCCTTTTATTAATTCTTTATCGGATATATCCTGATGCTTCTTCATACCTTATTGTCTGTAAGAGGCTGTTTAAATTTTTCAGTTAAAGGATAAAATTTAAGCAGTTTCTAAGCTATAAAAATAATTGTGGTTCAATTCAAAGTAACTTTTGTCTTATACGCTTGCTTTTTTTGGTGATAAAATTTATAATGGCTTTCTCAATTGCCTACACGTTTATATAGTCTGCTTTTGAGAAAAAAAGGTTGCATACGTTTTCACTTTTTTATAAAATTAGCGTTTTTTTTCATAAAAAAGGAGTAATTTAATAAAAGTAATTTCTTTTTGCATTAAAAATGATAAAAAATGACATATAACGATTTTACATTGAGAAAGATTCAAACAAAATTTGGTATATCAAACAAAGTAATGCCTTTGTTCAAAAATATTGTGCCGCAAACTATGAGTGATTCGTTAAAAGAAGATTTGGAAATTGCTAAAACTTTGCCTGTCAGAAGTGAAAAGGCAAAATCTGAATTGATTGTGATGCCTATTTTGATTGAAATGATGAAAAAAAATCAGCACTTTTTTACGATTTATTCTGGCGATACGCTTACTGCTGATAGGGAAAGTGGTTTGCAAGGAGAATGCGATTTTATTTTGGCTAAAAATACAGAAACTTTCAATATCAATACGCCAATTATTACGCTAGTGGAAGCAAAAAGAGATAATATAGAAATCGGTATCCCACAATGTGCGGCTCAAATGATTGGTGCGAGCATTTATAATAAAAAATATGGAAGTGAACTTGATGAAATTTATGGCTGTGTGACAACTGCCGATAATTGGATTTTTTTGAAGCTAAAAGATGATGTTATTTTCATTGATAATCAAAAATATTATCTCGGTAATGTAGAAGAATTGCTAGGTGTTTTTCAATGTATTGTTGATATTTTTAAAGAAAAATTTAAATCCAAATAATTTATGAAAAAAATCATTAAAATAATTAGCTGCTTGTTTTTACTTGCAAATGTAAATTTACAAGCTTTCGAAAATATGATATTAGTAAAAGGCGGCAGTTTCACTATGGGCTGTACAAGTGAGCAAGGCACTGAATGTCAAATAATAAACGAAGAACCTGCACATAAAGTATATTTGCATGATTTTTATATAGGAAAATATGAAGTAACAAATGTAGAATATGTTGATTTTTTAAATGCAAAAGGTAATCAAACAGAACAAGGAGAAGCTTGGTTAAACATTAATTCTGTTAGATGTAAAATAGTAAAACAAGATTCTCATTTTGTAGTTAAAAGTGGTTACGAAAAACATCCTGTTATAGAAGTTAATTGGTATGGTGCTAATGCTTATGCTAAATGGAAAGGTATGCGATTGCCTACTGAAGCGGAGTGGGAATATGCGGCTAGAGGTGGAACTAACATGCAAAGTACAAAATATGCAGGTAGCAATAAAATTGATGAAGTGGCTTGGTATCAAGAAACAACAAGTCATAGTGGTATCAAAGATACAAAAGTAGTAGGTACAAAAAAACCTAATGAACTTGAGATTTATGATATGACTGGAAATGTATGGGAGTGGTGCGAAGATTGGTATGATATTGATTATTACAACAAATCACCTAAAAATAATCCTATAAACAAAACCGAAAATAAAGGGCGTATTATTCGTGGTGGTAGCTGGATTAACAAGGCTTATTCTTGTACTCTATCTGATCGTTTCAGAAATAAGCCTTTAAAAAGCGGAGGAAGTATTGGCTTTCGGATTGCCTCAAGTTTATAAAGTACCTTAATTAACAAAAAAGGAATATTGAAATAGTAATGTGTTGATTTCAATATTCCTTTTTCTTATTAAAGTTAAGCCAAAGCCTTGCCCAATTCGTGATTGTTGCGATACATTTCGATACGGCGGTGCATCACAAAAAACCACAAAGGTGGAAAAAACGACAATACCATCATACCTGGATAGCCTGTCGGCATTTGCAAGCTATTGTCGAAATGTCGCAAGGTTTGATATTTGCGATTTGGGCGAAAATGATGGTCTGAATGTCTTGTTAGTTCAAACAACATCATGCGTCCTAAAGGATGATTGGAGTTCCAAGAATGCACAGGTAATACTCTTTCATAAATATTATCGCCTATCTTTTTGCGTCTCAGACCATAATGTTCGATATAATTGACGGTTTCGAGATGTAGAAAACCAATGACGGCTGCTATTAGAAAATAAAACATCGTACTTGCACCGAAAATAGCGAAAATACCTGCCACAAAAGCGATTTGAATGAGTTGAAAAACGAGCATTTCGTTGTGTAAAGAAAAGAAACTTTTAGCTACTTTTTGCAAGCGTTCACGCTCCAATTTCCAAGCCGAAAGATAGCCGAAAATAACAGAACGAAACCAAAAAACATATAATATTTCGCCATAGCGAGAAGTAGCTGGGTCTATTTCGGTAGATACATTTTTGTGATGGCCTCTATTATGCTCAATAAAAAAGTGCATATATAAAGAAGTGAGCAATAGTGCTTTAGACATCGTTTGTTCCGATTTTTTATTTCTATGGCCAAGCTCATGAGCAACATTAATACCAACTACGCCACACATAATTCCCATAGTAACAATATAACCAATTAGCTCATAAGTCGCCAAACTTTGGGTGCTGACGAGATGCAAAAAATAGGCTAAAAAAGCATATTGTACAGGAACGCAAGCATAAATGAGATAGTCATATATTCGGTCGGTTTTCATTATTTCTTCGGTAGCTTTATCCATATTTTGAGTAGTGCCTCCAAAAGCTAGTTCGATAAGTGGAATTAAAAAATAACTGTAAATAATAAGACTATAACTCCACCAACCGCCTAAAGCTAAAGATAGACAGCCAACAAGAGGAATACTGAAAACGCAAAGGTATTTTAAAACGTTCATATTGATATTTTTTGGAATGAAATAAGCTTTTTTTATTTCTGATAAAAATATTCTTTTTTTCGAAGAAAAGCAAACAAAAGTGAACTATTTTAGCTTAAAAACACAAAAATAGTTCACTTTACAATTCTTTTTCAACAAAATTATATTTTTTATGCCTTTTTACACTTTATTTTTTTGATATTTGGCTGAAATATATCGAAAAAGTTCTTATAAAAAGCACCGCTATTGAGTCTTTTTTGCATAAAAAAAAGCTATTCTACTGCTTTTAATATGAGCAATAAAATAGCTTTATGATTTGTTTTTCTGTGTTCTAAATTCTAAGCTTCTGTTTCTTCTTCTGTTTCAATTTCTTTGCCCAAATAAACCAAAATATCGCCAGCCGCAACATTCATGGCATTTCTATCAAACTGAAAGACATTGATATCTTCGCCTTGCTTGATAAATACTGGCACACTTGTTTGCTCTTTATTCATCATATCAAGATATTCAAAAAAGTTATCATCACTTTTGATTTCCACTTCATGAATATGTGGATATGTTCTAGCAATTTCACTAAATTTCAAGAAATCAAAAGCTTGGCCAAACAGTATTTTTTGCTCTGCTTCTTCCAAGTTTTCGCTATTCATTTCTTCGCTAGAAATAAAGCGAAATGAGCCGTTTTCGCCCAAAGTTGCTTCCAGATTTTCTACGGCATAAGTGTTTACATTGTGGCTTCCTGTCATTGCAAACAAATAGCCCATTTCCACCAATTCTAAATAATCGTTTAGTGTATCCGCAAAAATATCGGTTTTTATAGCCTCCAAACCCTCTTCTTTTGCTGTTTCAATATTTTGTATAGAGCTATCTAATAAAACAACATGACGCTCATGTTTTTGTAAATAATGAGCCAACAAACGTGAACCTTGATTTGCTCCAACAATAGCAATACCATTGCTTTTTCCTAGTGTAACACCCAACATTTTGGCTACAAATCTAGCAGTTGTTGCATTGAGCATTACTGTTCCTAGCACAACCAAAAACACTAAAGGTGTTATCATTTCGGCGTATGGAATGCCTTCATTTGTTAGTTTTAGTCCAAAAACAGAAGCTATACCTGCCGCTACAATACCACGAGGGCCAACCCATGAGATAAATAATTTTTCTCTAGTATTGAGGTCAGATTTATAAGTACTTACAAAAACAGACAGTGGCCGCAATACTATAATAATAAATCCTAACAATGCAAAACTGCTTGCATTTAGACGTTCTAGGTCGCTCCAGCTAATATTAGCCGACAAAACAATGAATAAAACCGAAATCAACAAAATTGTTATAGACTCTTTAAAGTCCAGTATTTCATCTATATTAGGTACATTCATGTTTCCCAAAGCCAAACCCATTACCACAACGGTTAATAGTCCAGATTCGCTGACCATCAAATCTGATACCACAAAGACGCTAACGACCAAACCAAGTGTAAAAACATTTAACAAATAATGAGGAATAAGATGCCTTTTGATAAGATATACTAAGGTATAAGCACCTGCAAGTCCAAGGCTAACTCCTTCTACTAATACTTTTGCAAATTGTCCGAATGGGTCAATTGTACCATGCCCATGTCCGCTACCATGACTTGCCAAAATAAATTCAAAAACCAATACAGCCGCCAAAGCCCCAATAGGGTCAATCAAAATACCTTCCCACTTCAACAATGTTGCAACATTTTTGTTGAGTGGCACGTTTCGCAAAATAGGAGCGATAACTGTTGGCCCTGTAACAATAACAAGGGCAGCAAATAAAAAAGCAATTTCAAAACTTAGTCCTGTAATAAAATAAGCTGCTGTACCAGCACCAGCAAAAGTGATAGCAGCACCTATTGTGATAAGTTTTGTTACAGAAGAGCCAACTCGATGCCATTCGCTTTTTTTGAGGGTAAGTCCTCCTTCAAAAAGAATAATACCAATGGCAATAGAGACAAAAGCAAAAAGACTATCGGCAAGAAAAATACCATTGTTGCTTCCGTCATAGACAGGGTTGAGCCATTTTTCGCCCAAATAATATTCCGAGATTGGACCTGCCAATAGTCCGAAAATAATAAGGGGCACGATAGCAGGAATATTAGCACGCCAAGCCATCCATTGTGCCAAAATTCCTAAAACAAGTATACTTCCTAGTTCTAGCATAAATTTTTTTTTTGTAGGGTTCATAAGTGCCAAGCACTAATTAATATAGTCCGTTTGGGCAGCTAACACATTGAAATTTGGTATATTAGCTGTCACAAATCGGCAATTTATTTCTAATGTTTGACTAGACAGCGATTTTCGTTTGAGTATGTATTATCTATTTCAATTGAAAACTGCTCTTTTATAAGGATTTAAGTCATTGACACTTAAATTATTTTTTTAGAGTAAAAAAATCAAAAAGACCTTCCTTTCATACAAAAGGTTGTTAAAACTTTGATTAATATGTTGAGAGAAAGTGTAAAACGTTGATTATCAATTATTTATAAGGTATTATATTTTTTTCTTTATATTGTGTTATGTATTTTCTTATAATGATTGCTTTTTTGCAAACAAAGCTACTAAAAAAGCCAAACACCTACAACTTTTTCCTACACTACAAAAAAAACAAATATCTAAAATTCGCTTCGAGTTTCAGATATTTGCTTTCATTTCAAAGTTACTAATTTTCACAATAATAGCCAAAACTCTCTCCAAACAAGAAAAGCATCTAAAAACTATTTTTATTAAATACAATATTACTCAATACATAAGCAATTGATTTTCAATAGTAATCAATTCTGCTTTGCTATATATCAATTCATTAGAGTTTGTTCATAAAGAATATAGATTTATAAAATTTTGCAAAAGTGTTTTTTCGAAAAAGAATAACCATTCTCAGTTCAACAAAAAAATACTTTTTAGGTAGGAAAATATATGATTTTTCACCTAAAAAATTTACAAATATTATCTAAAGATTTGAGAAATAGCATGATGAATTTGTTTTAGAGTAACTATTTACATTACCAACAATTTTGGCTAAAACATAAGTAAATTTGTATAGCAAAATAGCATGATGAATAGTTGAGTTACACAATAATTCGTCTTGGAGTGGCTCAAGGCATAGTTTAGGCGTGGAATAGAACGAAATTAAGTAGTTGGCAAGTGGTAGGCACAACGATATGTCCTGTTATTTTTGTTTAGATGCTTAGTTTTCATACATTACAAAACTATCATTTTTCCAAAAAAGCTTTAATTTTTGCTCTATTGTGGTTAAATTATCCTCCAAATCATAAAGCATTGGCGTATGGTCAATTGAAAGTTCAAGAAAATCATTATCAGGAGAACAGTAAATGGTAAGTTCAATTGGAGTGGGCAACAACGCCTTAGTCTTAGCATCTATTTTCGTCACAAAATCCTCAAGTCTCAATTTCGGAAATATTTTTTTTGTTACATTACGAAATGCAGCATTTTTATAATGAAATAAGTTTAGTTTTGAATACTCGCAGCACATATCACTTATTGTAATATTGACTCCGACTACTATTGACTTATCTTCTCGCTCCCACGTTTTCAAGGAGACAGCGATTCCTTCATCGTTTGCAAATGATGTAAACTTCAAAAAACTATTACTTGATTGAGAAGTATCTATTAGAAAATTTGAAGATAAAGCTACTGCCCGTTCTCCAGTAGTCGATTCCAATATTATTTGTCGTTCTTTGCTTGAGATTATCTGTTGAATTTCATTAATATAAAATGCCTCTTTTGGCAATAATAAAAAAAGTTCGTCTATTGATAATGCTTTTGTAGTTTCAAGACTGGTTTTCTTTACAACATTTAAAGTGCAGGAAATAAAGAAAATACAGATAAAAAAATAAAAAAATCGCATACAGTTTATTTTCTAGGATATAGAACTATATAATTGACAATTTTTGATGTGCTATCATTCAACATATCAAAACTAATTGCTGTAGAATTTCCTCGATTTTCTTTATCTCCTAGATTTTGAGCGGCATTTGCTGAAAAATCACATTTGGCATAATCGGTTTCTTAGCACTATCAAAAATTGAGCAATTTGTTTCTAGCCTTTATTTTTACGCTTTTTCAAAGACCATGTTACATAAAAACGAGCAACTTCTTCGCCAGCCTTGTTGCGGCCAATAGAAGTTGCTTTCACTTGCACCGCTTCGCCTGTTTGCATGGTTTTGGCTACGGCATCGAAAAAAAGCTGTCCATCTGTGCAAGTAAAAATGGTAAGGTCTGTTGCTTTTTTAGTAAATTCTGCTTGAATATTGACCACTAAAATAGCAATAGGATAATCGCTATTGTCGATAGCCATCAGACCAAGTACACCTGTTGCCATTTCGCCAGCCATGCTCAAGGCCGCAAAATAAGTAGAGCGAAAAGGGTTTTGATTGAGCCAACCATAAGGAATTGAAGTTTGGGCAGCTTGCGGTGTGATGCTCACAATTTTTGTACGAGCAATGAAAGCTAGTGGCAATTTTGCTAACAAATAGAGTCTAAACAAAAAAGGATTGCTTAGGCGTTTAATAAATTTTTCGATACGAGAATTGGCTACTTGTTTTTGTGGTAAATTAACGCTTGTCGTATTCATATTTTTGTTTTGTTTGCGGTAAAAAAAAATTATATCAAAGAAATTCTTTTGCGTTTTTGTATATTTTTTAGAAAATATAAGTGAAGTAATATCAATGGTTCGGACATTTGTACATTTTTTTATCAAAGGTTTAAATATACTATTTTTTTTAGGCTAAGGCGGCCAATATTTGCAAATTTAATGACCTTGTGAACTGAAAAACAGTATGTTTCCCTTGCCAAAAGGTGTTTTTTATTCAACTGAAAATTGTTATAAAAAATGTCCGAACCATTGAAGATAGAAGACACTTTAAAAGCATTTTCTACCTCGTCAGAGAATTTAAGCATTAACTTTCTCCTCATAAGCCTTTCTAATTTTGCTCGACATATCTTTTTTCAAAATTGCTGAAGCCGTAATCATGCCAGCCGCCAAAGCACCGCCAATACCTGCACTCACTACATCTTGTCCTGTCAAATATAATTGTTTGATAGGTGTATGCACTCGCAAAAAACGTTGTTCATAGCGGCTAGGTGTATGGTCTATTCCATAAACTTCGCCTTTTTCGTAGTTGCAAAAATGTCGGGTCGAAAGTGGTGTCGAAAGCTCATAATAATCAATTTTGCCTCTCAACTGTGGCAGATAATCATATAGTTTTTCCAACAAACGCTGTGCAAGTTGTTCTTTAAAATTTTCATAATCTGTGCCACGTTTTTTCCAACGTTCATTTTCCCATTTCGAAAACCACTCATAAGGTGCAAGCGTAATAATATCAATAGTGCTTTTGTTTGGATAGCGTTTCGACCAACTTGGGTCTTTTGCAGCAGGAAATGAAACATAAACGACAGGAAAATCATTATTTTCTGGGTCATTTAAATAGTTGACTAAATTTTCATCGTGATTATAGCTATTTTCTGGGTAAATCCAATAATTTGGCTTTTGCAATCCCAATTCTTCTACCGTATATTTCAAACCAATATACAAACCCAGATGCGAAACAGATGGCTTTACTTGATTCAACTGCTTTTGCAAACCATGTTTATGTTGTATTTCTTTATGTAACAAGTGTTTGTAAGTATTGATAATACCAGCAGCACTGATAACCATAGGAGCAAAAATTTCATGGCCATCTTGCATTTTTACGCCAATAGCTTTATTAGATTTGACTATAATTTGAGCAACTTTAGCATTAGTCAAAACAACTCCACCACTTTTCGCAATTACATCAGCCGTTAGTTCAGCAATTTGTCCGCAGCCACCATCAGGAAAGCTTGCACCATTCATATAGTGTTTGACAAGCATAGCATGCATCGCAAAGCTGCTTTGCGATGGAGTCAAGCCATAATCGCCATATTGGCCTGTCAAAACGCCAATTAGTTTGGGATTATCTGTCAATTCTTGCAAAACTTCTAAGGTTGTTTTACGGCTATAATTCATCATTTTTTTTCGCATCATGCCACCTGTCAGTTTTGCAACTGTTATGGGCAAGGCTTTTTCTGCAAAAAACAAACGCCCAGCACGTTGAGCCTCATAAATAAGTGCTACATATTTATCTATTGCTTCTTGGTCTTTTGCATCTGGAAAATAAGTTTTGAGATGAGCCTTAAAATTTTCTTTTCCTTTTCGAAATTCATATTTTTCTTTTCCAAAAAAGATATTATCATACACCTCGCCCATTTCTGCCCACTTCAATTTATTATCCGTGATATAGTCAAACAAACGTCTCAATTCGGTATGTGGACGATGTACTTCGCCGATGTAATGTATGCCTACATCCCATTCATAGCCTCTTCGCTTAAAAACATGTGTGTAGCCTCCTGCTGTATAATGTTGTTCTAAAACCAAGACTTTTTTGCCTGCTTCTTTGGCCAAAATAGCAGCAGCACTTAATCCACCAATGCCCGAACCAATGACAATAGCGTCATATTTTTCTGTAAATTGAAATCGTTTATAGGATTGAATAGCCTTATTCATAAGATTTTTAAATTAAAATAGAAAGTGCAAGAAAACGGAAAGATAGTGATATTTTGAGGGAAACGCAAATATTGGGTTAGGTATGTAGTATTGAGTATGAAGTTTGCACAGAAAACGAAAAGCTGCATTACAACAGAATTATTGCAATACAGCTTTTGAAGTGAGTCATACTGGATTCGAACCAGTGACCTCTGCCCTGTCAAGGCAGCGCTCTAAACCAACTGAGCTAATGACTCTTTTTTAAATTGAAAGTGTGCAAAGTTAATATTTTTTTTTGTTTTTTGCTTGCAATAAGCTTTTTTTATAAAAAAATTTGCAACCACTTTCTAAATCTTCTTATTCGTTTATTTTCCAAACCATAATCTTTCGGTCGTCGCTGGCAGAAATGAGATATTCCTTATAGTTTAGCCACAGCAATTTGTTTACAGAATTGAGATGAGCTTCCATCTCAATTTTAGTATTATCAATGACTTTGAGCAAATCGAAATTGGCACTATTCCATATTTTTATCGTTTTATCACGACTGCTCGTCGCCAAATATTTTTTATTAGGGCTAAAAGCCAAACTATTTATCGTAAAGTTGTGGGCAGGCAAAGATTGTTGCCATTTTAAGTTTTCATTTTCTATTTGCCACACACTCAAATGAGCATCACGAGAGCCAGCTATCAACTGCATTTTTTCGTGATGATATTGCAGGGCGAAAACCGAATTTTTATGCTTTTGTTGATGTCTTGTAAGCCTATGATTTTGCGTATGTAAGCTATAAATGTGTCCATCGCTACATGCTATAAAAAGCACTTTTTTCGATTGATTGAAAGCAAGACTTCTAATGCTTTTGTCGCTAACTTTTATACTTTTACAATGTTTTTTATCTATCAGACTTACCATATGTATTTGTCCATCGCCACAAGCTATAAAAATTTCTTTTTCCTTTTGCTTAATATCAAAAATTGAAGCCGAAAATTGCAAGCTAGGTGTTATCACTTCTTGTTTTACCAAATCAATAAAATACAAAATACCTTGCATAGTGCCTACAGCCAACATTTTTTCTTTTTGCAACAAGCATATCGAAAAAATATTAGAGGGTATTTGTGCAATTAATTTACCTTCTTGTTCGGTAGCATCTAAATTCCATTTGACAAGCCAACCACGGCCATCGCCGCTAAAAAAACAATTTGTTTCCAATGCTTTTTCGAGTGCAAAAATAGAAGCCGTATGCCCTGTTAAAAGCTTTTTTCTTTCAATTGTTATTTTCATAAAAAAATTCTTAAAATTTTATATTTCACAACAGTTCGGACATTTATACATTTATTTATCAAAAGTTTAAACATACTATTTTTTTTAGGATAAAGCGGCCAATATTTGCTATTTCTATGGCCTTTTTTGTGGAAAAATAGTATGTTTCTCTTG
>JBMZCV010000078.1:0-21714 GCA_049613665.1 Chitinophagales bacterium
CCTGTTTTATAGTTTCTTTGGCACTTTTTGGAGCGAAAAACAATATTCTTGTTATTCTTAAATTCGACAGTCCACCTTGAAGATTTAATGAGATAAATATAGATGATAAGCAAAATACAAATCAAAAATTTCAAATCTGTCGTTGATTTAACGCTAGAACTCGGCCGCCTAAATGTGTTTATAGGCGAAAATGGCTGTGGAAAAACGAATATTTTAGAGGCGATAACTTGTGGTAGTATTGCGGCTGAAAATGGAAATTTGAATAATGCTTTGATGAGTTTGAAAGGAATTAGAGTAACGGAAGCTCATTTAATCAAAACTGCTTTTGATATTTCAGCAAAAAAAGATGAAGTAATTGAAGTTTATCTTTTTAATGAAAAAGGAGAGTATCATATTTTTAGAACAAACATAGATAAAAGAAAACAGTTGTCAAATAGTTACGGAGTAGGATCTTTAACTGAAGAAACACTGCAATATATTCAACAATATAAAGAAGAGCAAAAAAACTTCATGGAGATAGTTTCTTTTTTAGGGGTTATCGGACTCATTTAGAAAAAATGTTTGGCGAAGGCGTACTAGAATCCTTTTTAAACTACGCACCAGAAAATTATTTTCTAAGGCGTTTTGAGGAAGAAGGACAAATACGGCCTTTGGGCATTCGTGGCGAGGGTTTGTTTAAACACATTGTAGAAATATATAAAAAACAGCCAGAATTGCTCGAAAAAATAGGCGAAAAGTTGCGGCTTATTGGCTGGTTTCAAGGCTTTGAAGTGCCTAAAGATTTGATGTTTACGGAACGTCGTATCAATATCAAAGATAAATATTTGCAAGAACTAGATTTTTTTGACCAACGAAGTGCCAACGAAGGCTTTTTGTTTTTGCTATTTTATTTTACGCTTTTCATTAGCCCTTTTACGCCCAAGTTTTTTGCGATAGACAATATAGACAATGCTTTAAATCCAAAACTTTGTGCCGAACTCACCAAACAATTGGCCATTTTAGCGAAAGAAAACGATAAACAAGCCATTCTCACAACACACAATCCTGCCATTTTAGACGGTTTGGACTTAACAGATGATTCTCAACGTTTGTTTACGATTTATAGAAATGCAGATGGACATACGGTAGCCAAACGTATTAAAGCACCTAAAAAAGTCAAAGGTGTAGAACCGATTAGGCTTTCGGAGGCGTATATTCGAGGATATTTAGGTGGTTTGCCTCAAAATTTTTAAGTGCCAAGCACTATTTAATAAAAGCTAATTTGCACTAACGAATTTTAGAAAAATGTGTTAGCGTCCACCCAAAAACTAAAAAAACTCTGAATAATAAAATGGCAGATTTAACTTATGGCATTATCAGCGAAGGGCCAACTGACCAAGTTGTGTTGAAAAATATTTTGTTTAGCCGCTCAAAATCCGAGTTTTGAGATTTTTATGTTAGCATTGGAAGAAAAAATATTACACATTAGCACTTAAAAGCAATTCCTACAAAACTATAAAAGCTTTGTAGGAATTATCATTTAAGTGCTAAGTACCTATTTAATAAACGGCCGATTCGTTGCTAACGCATAGATGTTTAGCGTGTTAGCTTCAACGAGATGTATATTTATTTTTGTTTGATTACTTAGTTTTGCTCAAACAAATCTCTCAAAACCTCGCTATAAAACCAATGTTCTGTTTTCAATCCACGGATTTCTACTTCCTCTAGCGATTGCACATCGTTTAAATCTACCGTTTGTTGAGCGATAATTTCGCCTGTATCAACACCTTCATTCACAAAATGCACCGTAATACATGTTTGCTTTCGTTTGGTATCAAACGCCCATTCATAAGCGTGCAAACCCTGATGCAATCGAGTGTCGGCAGGATGAATATTGATAATTTTTTTTGCAAAATATCGAGTAAAAAGCGGCGACAAAATACGCATATAGCCAGCCAAAACGATATAATCTAAATTGAAAGTTTCTACGAAATCAATCACTTGTTGGTCGAAAGTCTGTCTTTTTTTGCCTTTCGAACCAATAAAAGCCGTTTTAATGCCCATTTCGCTGGCTGTTTGCAGGCCTTTTGCGGCTGCTTTATTAGAGAACACCAATACAATTTCGCAGCAGTTTTTTAAAATACCATTTTGTGCTTGTTCGGCAATGGCTTTCATATTGCTGCCACGACCAGAAATGAAAATAGCGATTCGTTTTTTAGAATGAGTCATGTATAAAAGTCTAGTTGTTGCTAAAAAACGCAAAGATAGCTAAATTTAATCACGGCCAATGCCAAAACCTTTACCCAATTTTTTCCAAAAGCCTTCTTTTTCTTTGTTTTTGGGTTCTACTTTTTTCCGTTTTGTTTTTCGTCCTCTTTCTTCTTTTCTTTCTTGGCTTCGGCTTTTGGGTTTCACTTTTACACGACCATTTTTGGTATTTTGCCTTGGAATAAACGTTGTTCCTCCTTTATTCGGATTTGTATTATTTCCTCCACCATCATAAATAACTGTTGTGCTGTTGTCATAATAGTTTTCTGGAATATAAAAGGGGCATTCCATCAGAGCTAAGTCCGAGTCGTTAGGGTTTTTGAAAGTGCCAGGCCGCTTGCTACCATACAAATCAACATCTTTATAGACTTTATCCATAAATTTGCCCCAAATCGGCAAAGCCATATTTGCACCTTGCCCAAGACCAATATCTCGAAAACGTACGCTTCTGTTTTCGCCACCAACCCAAACACCACCTACGAGTTCGGGCGTAAAGCCGATAAACCAACCATCTGTTTGATTTTGTGTAGTGCCTGTTTTTCCTGCTATTTCGTTGGTCAAATTGTAGCGGTATCGCAAGCGTCTTCCTGTGCCGCTATCTACTACGGCTTCCATCATTTTGGTCATTTGCAAAGCTACTTTTTCTTCCATTGCTTGGCCACGATAGCGATAATAGGGTGCTTTTGCTTCAAATAGTTTACGGCCATTTTTGTCTGCTACTTTTTTCAGATAAAAAGGAGGCGATTTATATCCACCATTTGCAAACACACAATAAGCACTTACCATTTCTTGCAAGGTGAGTTCGGCAGTTCCTAGTGCTATTGATGGCAACTCTGGCAAGTCGCTCACAATACCCATTTTTTTTGCCAAATTGACAACACTTTCTATACCTGCTTCAAAAATAAGCTGTACCGAAACGGTATTGACAGAGTTGGCCAAAGCACCTTGCAAAGAATACTCACCACCATATTTGTTATCAGCATTTTTTGGTGTCCAATCGTCGTAGGCTTCATACGAAATAGAATCGTTGTCGTAATAATCGCATGGATAAGCACCTTCTTGCAAAGCAGCAGCATAAACAATAGGCTTGAAAGTAGAACCTACTTGTCGTTTTGAGTCGCTGACATGGTCAAATTTGAAATGCTTGTGCGTAATTCCTCCTACCCAAGCAACAACTTCGCTCGAAAGCGGATCCATAGCCATAAAGCCAGCATTCAAAAACATTTGATAATAAATAACCGAATCTAGCGGCGACATGGTGCGTTCTTGCGTTTGTTCGCTATTCCAAGCGAAAACATCCATTTTTACTGGTTTTTTAAAAACTGCATCAATGTATGAAGGCGATTTTCCACTAGCTTTTAATTTTTTATATCTATCAGAAGATTTTTTAGCATTCTCAACAATAGCATTATCTGTTCCCCAAGGCTTGCGGCCACTCCAATGTGTGAAAAAATCTTTTTGTAGAGTTGTCATATGTTCTTCTACTGCTTTTTCGGCATGAGCCTGCATTTTGGAGTCGATAGTCGTATAAATTTTCAAACCATCGGTATATAAATTGTACTTTGTGCCGTCCGATTTTGGGTTTTTCTTACACCAATCTTTCAATTCTTTTTTCAAAAAATCTCGAAAATAAGGAGCTAAACCTTCACTTTGCGACTTATTGTTATATTTCAAATCCAAAGGTCTTTTTTTCCACTCAGCAGCTTCAGCAGGTTTGGTATATTCTGCTTTTACCATTTGCTCAATAACGACATTTCGTCTCACTTTCGATTTTTCTGGAAACAAACGAGGACTATATGAGTAAGTTGCTTTTAGCATTCCGACCAAAGTAGCAGCTTGATGTGGTTTTATTTCTTTTGGAGTAGTGCTAAAAAAACGCTCAGTTGCTGTACCAATTCCGTAGGCTCTTTCGCCAAAAGAAACCGTATTCAGATATAAAGCTAAGATGTCACGTTTAGAATAAACACGTTCCAAACGTTTTGCGATAATGGCTTCTTTTACCTTATTTACAGGCATAGACAAGAGAGAATAATCTTCTCGAGCATATAAATTTTTAATCAACTGCTGGCTAATCGTGCTTCCACCGCCTGCACCTTGATTGAGCAAAATAGTTTTTATCAATACTCGAAACATACTTCGAGTATCTACGCCTTTGTGCTTGAAAAAACGAACATCTTCCGTTGCTACCAAAGCATTGATGATGTGTGGCGAAATATCTTTGTAAGGTACATTGCTTCTGTTTTCTGTAAAATATTTGCCCAACAAAACGCCATCAGCAGCATATACTTCAGAAGCTACTGAGTTGTTTATCAAATTGAGGTCAGCCGTAGTAGGTAGCTTGCCAAATGCTCCGCCAAGTACGGCAAAATAGAAACCGAAAATAGCAAAAATGCCTAAAAAAAATAAAATGCCAGAGATGATAACTGCTTTCATAAAAAAAGTCAAGTCTTTGAACTTCTGGAACATGCCTTTTTTTGTTGATGAAGGTGGTTTGTTGTTGTTATTGGAAGAGTTAGGGTAGAGTATTTTGGTTTTAGTCATTGTAGCTATTAGTTTGTTTATAGAAAATTAGACGGATTAGGCTTGTTTTGTCATGTCCATTTTTATTAGACACTATTGTAACGCTAAAGTAAAATAAAAAGTTAGGTTTTTCTAAAAAGTAGTACTATTTTTTATGAGTTTGTGTATGCTTTTGTTTTTTTTAGTAAAAAGCCTATATTTAAACAATGATGAACAAGAATAGTAAGTGTCAGTTAGGTATTTTTTTTGGCAAAAATGGCCGATAAACACTAAAAAAAGTCTTTTTTTTTAACCAGCAAAAGGTCTATTTTTGTAAGGTATTGATTTTTGATTTTCTTTCTTAAATAGAATATAGGTAGGAAAATAAAAATTGTGAGAAGAAGTTGTTTAATAAAAAAACCTCAAAACGTAGTGACGGACGTTTTGAGGTTTTATTTTTTTGGCGAAAATCAGAAAATATCTTTTCTATATATTGCCGATAATGTCTAATCTTTTAGTATCATTGCAAGTTTTCAGCTATTTTCAAAACTAAAAATAACGGCAATTTTAATGATAACACAGAAAAATTTTAAAGAACTACTAAGAAAACTCAATTTTGAAGAAGATGGAACATTTTTTTATAAAATTTTTGCAGAAACTGATGCTTATTTGAAAGTTGATTTTAAAAACAAAAAATTAATTTATCCAGAAGATAAAGGCTTTGTAGTAAATGAAAAACAAACTTGCAATTTTTCGCAAAACGAAAACTTTGTAGTTTTTGAGTGTGTCTATCGGCTTTTTGCACAAGGCTACAAACCGAAACATATAGAGCTAGAACCCAAATGGAAACTAGGACATGGTGCAAGCGGAGGCCGTGCCGATATTTTGGTAAAAGACAATAGCAATAAACCGTTACTGATTATTGAATGTAAAACAGCAGGAAAAGAATTTAGAAGTGCTTGGAACAAAACTTTAGCTAATGGCGGCCAACTATTTACTTATGTTGCTCAAGAGCGAAGTACGCAATTTGTGTGTTTATATGCTTCTGATTTTATAGACAAAAGGGTTATTCCAACTTATCATCTGATTCGGCTAAAAGACAATGAACATACATTTGGCGAAACATCTCAAGCCTCGCTATTTTATGAAGATGCCAAAAAATCTAATGCAAAGGAAATTTACAGAGCGTGGAAAGATACTTATAAAAGAGATTTTACGACAAAAGGGCTATTTGAAGTAGATACGCCAGCTTACAAAATAGGAAAAACAAATTATAGCACAAAAGACCTAAACACGATTAGCAGCAAAGACATTCAAGGAAAATATTATGAATTTGCGACTATTTTGCGGCAGCACAATGTCTCTGGCCGTGAAAATGCTTTTGATAAATTGGTCAATTTGTTGCTCTGCAAAATTGTAGATGAAACCACCAACCCTAGAAAACTAAAATTTTATTGGAAAGGCGTTACCGTTGATAATTATTTCGATTTGCAAGACCGTTTGCAAAAGTTGTATCAAGAAGGTATGAAAAGGTTTTTGGGCGAAGAAGTGACTTATATCGACAATGAGGCGATAGACAATGCTTTTCGTTTTTTCAAAAATGACCCAGATGCTACTAGAGATACGATAAAAAAGTTTTTTCGCCAGCTAAAATTCTTTACCAACAGTGATTTTGCCTTTATTGATGTGCACAACGAAAAACTGTTTTATCAAAATGGTGCTGTTCTGCTCAAAATAGTGCGTATGTTGCAAGACATTCGCCTAAAAACCAACGAAGCCAACCAATTTTTGGGCGATATGTTTGAAAGTTTTTTAGACCAAGGCATCAAACAATCTGAAGGGCAATATTTTACGCCTATGCCTATCGTGAAGTTTATTTTAAAATCTCTGCCACTAGAAAATATCATCAATCAAAACGACCAAATTCCAAAAGTGATTGATTATGCTTGCGGTGCTGGCCATTTCCTCAACGAGTATGCCCAAGAAATAAAACCCATAGTTGAGGCTCACAAAGAAACACCAATCGAAAAATATTATGCTCATACGGTAGGTATAGAAAAAGAATATCGCCTCTCTAAAGTGGCCAAAGTGTCGGCTTTTATGTATGGACAAGACGATATCAATATCGTGTATGCCGATGCTTTGGCTCAAAATAATACCATCAAAAACAATGACTACAATGTGCTAGTGGCCAATCCGCCATATAGCGTAAAAGGCTTTTTAGAAACTCTGCCCGACAGCGACAAGAAGAAATATGAACTTCTAGAAACGATTGATGAAAAAAGCTATGCCAACAACAATAGTATTGAAACGTTTTTTATTGAAAGAGCGAAACAACTGCTCAAACCGTTAGGCGTAGCAGGCATTATCGTGCCTTCGTCTATACTCACGAAAGGAAAATCTACTAGCACTTCTAAGTCCAAAAATGTGTATGTCAGCACCAGAGAAATATTGTTGAAATATTTCGATATTGTGGCTATTGCGGAGTTTGGTAGTGGCACTTTCGGCAAAACAGGCACAAATACGGTAACACTATTTTTGAGGCGAAAAAAGAAAAATCCTACAAGTGCTGACCAATATTCCAATCAAGTCAATTTTTGGTTTAATGGCGATGAAACAAAGGATATTATTTTTGAAAACCAACATTTTGTAAAAAAATATTGCCAACACCAAGAAATCACACTAGAAGATTATAAGGCTTTGTTTTATGGGGTTCTGAATGAAAATCTATTAGAAAACGATTTGTTTCAAGAGTATAAAAAAACATTTTATAAATGGAATGTCATAAAAAAACTTAAAACTCAAAAAGTATTTAAACTGCTTTCTAAAGAAAAACAAGAAGAAGAACTGCAAAAACGCTTGCTCAGATATATAGTAAATGCCGAAAAAGATAAGCTTTATTATTTTATGTTGGCGAGCCTCAATCCTCAAAAAGTGCTTATCATAAAAAGCCCTACGAAAAGCAAAGAAATAAAAGAATTTTTAGGCTATGAATGGAGTGCCGCAAAGGGAAATTCAGGTATTCAGTATATAGGCGATGATACGGCAAAAGTAGAAGTGCAAGATATTGACGAAGAAAGTCAAAAGGCTTTGAAAAAGATTTTGAGCCTAAGCCACATCAATACGCTGCTATATGACCCTAAAAATATCAATAATTCTGAAAAAATAAATACGCTGATTGCTAAAAACTTCAATCAAGAAGACTTTGATATTCCAGAAAATCTGCAACAATATGTCAGTAAGGCAAATTTGGTAGATATGCTAGATTTTTCAAGGCCTGATTTTAATAAAAGTATAAGCCTTACGCCTAAAAAGAAAATTACTTTTGATACAAAATGGGAACTTGAGAAAATCGCAAATTTAGTAGATGCTAATAATGGCTTGTGGAAAGGCAAAAAAGCACCTTTTATAAACGTGAAAATAATTAGAAATACTAATTTTACTTTAGATGGAAAACTTGATTTGACTGATGTGGCCGAGCTTGATGTCGAAACAAAACAATATCAAACACGCAAGCTTCAAAAAGGTGATATTATCATAGAAAAATCGGGAGGAAGCAGCACACAAGCAGTTGGTAGAGTCGTGTATTTTGATATAGAAAATGGTGAATATTCTTTTTCAAACTTTACAAGTTGTTTGAGAATAAAACCAAAAACATCGGTAATTGTTCCCAAATACTTATTTTTGTTGTTAAACTCAATTTATCAAAATGGAGATACTTTTTATTTGCAAAGCGGCATGGCAAATCTTAAAAATTTAGATTTAGATTCGTATTTAGCCATTAAAATTCCTATGCCACCCAAAACCATACAGCAAAAAATAGTAGATGCCTGCAATGCCATTGATAAAGAAGAACAAACAGCTATTGATACTATTGAAGCGGAAAAAAAGAAGATAGAAGCTTTAGTAGTAAATACCTTTGCACAAAAGCATACATTAACAAAATTAGCTCATTTGGCACTCATCAATCCTTCTAAAAAAGAAATTCAAGATGTAGATAACAACACGATGGTATCATTTGTTGGAATGGCATTTGTTAGCGAAGAGGGATATATTGCTCACAAAGAAAATAAACTGTTGAAAGATGTAAAAAGAGGCAGTTACCGATATTTTCAAGAAAATGATATTATTGTTGCTAAAATTACGCCTTGTATGGAAAATGGCAAATGTGCTATCGCAACAAATTTAAGCAATCAAATTGGCTTTGGAAGTTCAGAATTTCATGTGTTTCGCATCAATAAAGAAATAAGCTCTGCTGAATACATCTTTAACTTTTTGAATCGCAGTGAAATAAGAATAAATGCTCACAAAAATATGACAGGTTCAAGCGGTCACCGAAGAGTGCCAGCATCTTTTTATGAAGACTTGCAAATTCCAATTCCAAGCAAAAAAGAACAAGCATTGATAGTAAAAGAAATTGATGCTTATAAAATGAAAATAAAACAAGCCCAACAGCTCATAGCAGGAGCTGCCAAACGAAAAGAAGCTGTTATAAAAAGCTTTCTTTAAATATCAATAGTTCGGACATTTATACATTTTTTTATCAAAGGTTTAAACATACTATTTTTTTTAGGCTAAGGCGGCCAATATTTGCAAATTTAATGGCCTTTTGAACTGAAAAATAGTATGTTTCCCTTGCCAAAAGGTGTTTTTTTATTCTACTGAAAATTGTCATAAAAAATGTCCGAACCATTGTAAATGTTTGATTTGCTATCAAAACAAAAAACCTGCCTAACAGAAAGTTTAATTTTCCGCTAGACAGGTTTTTTAATTTATACAGAAATGACATATCTTCAAGATATGTCATTTCTTTTTATTCATATTAATTTCTACAAATCAAATTTAATACCTTGTGCCAATGGCAATTCAGTACTATAATTGATAGTATTTGTCTGACGACGCATATAAGCTTTCCAAGAATCAGAACCAGACTCACGGCCACCGCCTGTTTCTTTTTCGCCACCAAAAGCACCGCCAATTTCAGCACCCGAAGTACCGATATTTACATTTGCAATACCACAATCAGAACCAGCGTGAGATAAGAAATGCTCTGCCTGACGCAAGTTAGTTGTCATGATAGCAGAAGACAAACCTTGCGGTACGTCATTTTGCATAGCGACAGCTTCCTCGAAAGTGCTATATTTCAATAAGTATAAAATTGGAGCAAAAGTTTCGTGCTTCACGATGTCATATTGCTTGTCCATTTCCACGATACAAGGTTTCACATAGCAACCAGACTCATAGCCTTCGCCTTCCAATACGCCACCTTCTACCAAAATATTGCCACCAACTTTTTTGATTTCCTCCAAAGTATTCAAGTACATACCTACTGCATCTTTGTCGATAAGTGGGCCAACGTGATTTTTTTGGTCAAGCGGATTGCCGATAGTGATTTGCGTATAAGCATTCGCCAATTTTTCTTTTACCGTATCGTAAATGCTATCGTGAATAAGCAAACGGCGTGTGCTAGTACAACGCTGTCCGCAAGTACCTACTGCACCAAACAAAGCACCGATAATCGTCAATTTCAAGTCGGCATTTTCAGTTACAATAATGGCATTGTTTCCGCCCAACTCCAATAAAGTACGACCTAAACGGCCAGCTACTGTTTGAGCTACGATTTTGCCCATACGAGTAGAACCAGTCGCCGAAACCAAAGGCACACGGCTATCCGTAGAAAGATATTCGCCCACTTTGTAGTCGCCTACTACGATACAAGAAACCCCTTCAGGTACATTGTTGCGACGCAAAACGCCAGCAATGATATTTTGACAAGCTACTGCTGTAAGTGGTGTTTTTTCAGATGGTTTCCAGATGCAAACATCGCCACAAACCCACGCTAAAGCTGCATTCCACGCCCAAACAGCCACAGGAAAGTTGAAAGCCGTGATGATACCAACAGCACCTAGCGGATGCCATTGCTCATACATACGGTGCAATGGACGCTCAGAGTGAATAGTCAAACCATACAACTGGCGAGACAAACCTACTGCAAAGTCGCAAATATCAATCATTTCCTGTACCTCGCCAAAGCCTTCTTGCAAGCTTTTGCCCATTTCGTAAGATACCAAACGGCCTAAAGCATCTTTTTGTACACGCAATTCATCGCCAATTTGTCTAACGATTTCGCCACGTTGCGGAGCAGGAATCATACGCCACGTCTTGAAAGCTGCTTGAGCTTTATCCATTACAGCATCATAATCTTGTCGAGTTGCTGTTTTTACTTTTCCAATCAACTGGCCATCTACTGGCGAGTAAGAAGAGATGATGTCGCCTTCGCCATCTATCCATTCCAAACCTGTCGATACGCCCAAATTAACAGCTTTGATGCCCAAAGGCTCTAAAAACGCTTGTACGTCCATTTTTTCTGCTACTAATGACATTGTGTTATCTTTTTTTTTATAATAAATGAAATAAATTTCAAATTAAGTGCCAAGCACTATTTAATAATAAAGCAATTTGTGCTAACGCATTGATATTCAGCGTGTTAATTTTCACAATTTGCAGAATAAATCTGTCTAGCTACTTAATTGCACTATAAAATAAGTTTTAGTTTATTTTTCTATATAAAATGTTTCTCTCAAAAAAAATGTCAACTCTTGCCGTTGCTGCGTGTTATCACCAGCAACTAAAAGTAAATTATGCTTTTCGCTTTTTTGCGAGGTAACAACTTGTTGGTGATAACATTATAGCCGTCAGGATATTTAAAAAGCTGAATGTTATGATGCCCCAAAGGGGTAATATATTATAGCATAGGGTTTTAACCCTATGAAAAAAAGGTAATACTAATACGAACTCTGAAAGAGTGACATAAATAACAAACCAATTTTCGATTTTATATCGCTCTTTCAGAGCTAGTTTTCTGCAATTATTGGAGACATAGGGTTAAAACCCTATGCTATGTTACATAATCCCGTTGGGATATTAGTAAAAACAAAAAACTCAACTTGTTGTCCTGACGGCTATGGTGATAACACCAACAAAGGCGAACCTTTATAACATTTTAGAAAATAAACTTTAAAAACGTAAATTACAGTATATTAATATTTTCTGCAAAGATAGATTATACTTAGCACAATACAAAAAAAGCAAGATTTTTTACGATTGAACAGCAGCTAGAAATTTTGTTTGTGTGTGCAACGAAAAGGCAAAAAAATGCTTCATTTTTAAATAAGCAAGAATATTCAAGCCTAAAATGCTATCATTTCATAGACTTGATGTATTTTTGCATATTCAAATTTTGCAAAAAAATTGAGTTAAACTTTTTCGTCAAACTAAAAAAATAGCATATGTCTTGCCTCAAATATCTTAGCCTTTTTTTATTCTTTTTTTGCTTTCTTGCCCAAAAGCCTTTTGCTCAAACCTACAACAATGAATGGATTGATTTTGAACAAACTTATTTTAAGATAAAAGTCGCCAAAAATGGTTTGTATCGCATTCCATTCAGTAGCTTACAAAATACTAGCCTGCCGCTCACAGCAGATGGCTTTCATATATATAACAAAGGCATTCAAGTTCCAATTTATCTCACAACTAACGGCACTTTGGCCAACAATGATTATATTGAGTTTTATGCAACTAGAAACGATGGCCAACTCGATAAAGATGAATTTAGCGACCCTGCCTTTCAGCTTTCCGATGTCAAAAGCTTGTTTAGCGATACGGCCGCTTACTTTTTGAGTTGGGACAATACGGATTTTAATTTGCGTATCAACCAAATCAACAATAATTTAGATGTTGTGCCTGAAGTCGAAACGCATTTTAATCATCACATTGATGTAATTCCTAACAATCAATTTTTTGCAGGAAAAGGTACAACTTTAGATGATGGACAAAGGCTTCATTTTTCAGATTTTGAAAGCGGCGAAGGATTTGTTGGGCTTATTATTTTGGAGGGAAACACCAAAAATTATACGCTCAAAACAGGCGAAATTTACAGAGATGATGCCAATATTACCACTGCTGAAATGAGCGTAAAAGTAGTTGGGCAAAACGATAATTTGGCTCTTGACAATGAACATCATGTAGGTATTGCGGTAAATGATATGCCGCAAAATGATTTTGAGTATGATGGTTTTGGAAATTATGAGCAGATTTTTGAAGTAGATTTAAATGT
Source organism: Chitinophagales bacterium (assembly GCA_049613665.1). GTDB lineage: Bacteria > Bacteroidota > Bacteroidia > Chitinophagales > UBA2359 > JBMZCV01. The sequence continues at coordinate 12,863 of JBMZCV010000078.1, forward strand.
TTTAGACGATATTCAAACTGTTGTAAACATTTCATCTTTGGCAGATGTAGCTGGCACAAATAGAAATTCGGTGGCAGCTATTTCTATTGATTATCAACGAACTTTCAACTTTAACAATCTCAATAATATCGCTTTTTCGCTCGAAAATAGCACGGAAAAATACCTTGAAATCACTAATTTTGAGGCTGGCACAACTCCAATATTCTATGACTTAACAAATCGTTTGCGAATTGAACCAACCCTAACAGGCGATACCCTAAAAATTCGATTGCCACAAGGTTTAGATGCTACGGCAAAGCGACATTTATTTTTGCAAAATACCACTATTCCAGCAGCTATTTCTCTCGTCAATGAGCTTGAAAGTGTCTCATTTACAGACTTTTCAATAGCTGAAAATGAAGGTGATTTTATCATTATCACGCATGAATCTTTGCGTCAAGGAGCAAATGATTTTGTGCAAGATTATGCAAATTTCAGACAGTCGGAAGCAGGCGGAAACCATAGCGTTCAGATTATTGATATAGCAGAATTGTATCATCAATTTGCTTTTGGCATCAATCCACACCCAACTTCTATTCGCAACTTCATCAATTTTGCGATAGATAAATGGGAAATGTCACCAGCTCATGTTTTGTTATTAGGTCGCTCGGTTACTTATTCAGATATTACTTATAATAGTGGCAATTTTGCGAAAAATTTAGTGCCTTCTTACGGACACACACCTTCCGACAATATGCTGGCCTGCCGAACCGCTAATACTTATGAGCCGCAAGTAGCTATTGGCCGTGTGCCTGCCGAAACGCCAGAACAAGTGCAAGCTTATTTAAATAAACTGATACAATATACAGCTTCTTATTTGGGTACAACATGTGAGGGGAATGACTTGTGGCGAAAACATTTTTTGCAACTTACACAAGGCGATTGGGAAGCAGCAGCCGAGCTTGTTTCTAATGATTTTGCGGCTTACGAAACAGCTCTAAATGGCGAAGGTTTTGGTGGAAAATCGTTGGGTTTGTATCAAAATAATTTTGTTGCACCTTTGCCAAACAGCAACATTGGACAAGCTATTGTAGATGGTGCAGGCTGGATTATTTATACAGGTTCGAGCGATGACGGCTATTGGAATACCGATATTTCGTCGCCTTTGGCTTATGACAATGCCGAAAAATATCCTTTTGTGCTGTCAAATTCCAATAATTCAGGGCAAATACATCAAACGCCAAACCTAAATGATTGTATTGCAACGGATTATGTATTAGAAAATCAAAGAGGAGCAATTGCTTTTTTGGCAAATAGTGGTGAGTTTTTTACAGAAACAGCCAATATTTATACTGCTGCTTTTATCGACAATGTAACACAACAAAATTATGGCGAAACTTTGGGATTTTGCGTAGCCAAAAATGTTGAAAACCTATATGATGATGCCGAAAATGATACGCCAAATTTGATGAAATATATTTTGCAAACAAAAACCTTAGTTGGCGACCCTGCCATACATATTGTGCCTCGCCCAAAAGTAGAATTGGCTTTTTTATCAAATGACAATATCACTTTCTACAACCCAAATACAAGCTTTGAAATCATTAGCGACCCTATTTATGTGAGTTCGCAAATGCCTTATTTTGAAGCTGAACTCGTTATTCATAACGTAGGCCGAGCCATAGAAGACTCCGTGTTTTTTGCTGTGCAACGTTTGTTGCCAAATGGAAATTTAAGTACGGTAACACGCAAACGAATTGCAATTCCATTTTATAGCGATACCATTCGCATCAATGTGCCAAACAATGTGCCGACAGAAGCTGGCTTAGAATTAGCAACTTTCATCTTTTTGGCAGATGAGTTTTTCGACAACGAAGAAGCTTGTTATAATAATAATACGCTTTCACAGGTTGCCAATATTAAAGCATTTTGTGGCACATTTTTGCCCGAAAGCATACCGCTAAACAGTATTTCAGATTTGCCAATTGAGATAGATGCTTATATTCCAAATTACAACTATTTTAACTATGAATGGACAACAGGAGAAACAACATCTACTATCGAAGCCGATGCTTTGGGCGATTATACGATTGTGATAACAGACGATTATGACTGTGAAATTACGCATACTATTGCCGTAGAATTGGCCAATGGCATTAGCGATTTTGAGTTATTGAAAAAAATAAGTATTTTTCCTAATCCGACGGCTAATTTTTTACAGGTTGAAGGTGCAGAAAAAACAAGCATGAAGCTATATGACATGCAAGGAAAGTTGTTTTTAGAAAAAAAGCAAACACCAAAAATGATAGATATGAGTGATTTTGCGAAAGGCATGTATTTATTGATGCTCATTGAAGGCGAAAAAGTAGCGGCTTTCAAAATAATACATTAATTTTTTATATAAAAAATAAACGATGTAAAATGTGGCAACATAATCAATTTTTCCAAAAATGATTATTGGTTATAATGGTCGTTGGAAAAGAATAGAAGAGGAATTATTTTGTGGCTTTTTGTATTGTGAGTATGCAAACTTAATGAACTCAAAACATTAGAAAGTCCTTGATTTGTCGAATATACCTAATTTTATAGTATCAAAGTTTTACGAGTTTTGGATAAGTTGAAGTTTGTGAAGGGGCAAAATACAAATATTTCGGAGCAGTCTATTTTTTAAACATAAAATAGACTGCTAAAATTAAAAAGACAAAAGAAATAATGTGATTTACTCTAAATGTTTCCGTTTTAAATACGATTAAAGTGAAGATTGCAAAAACGACTAAGGTGATAACTTCTTGAATTACTTTTAATTGAATTAGGGAAAAAGGGCCGCCATTTCCTTTAAAACCAATTTTATTAGCAGGTACTTGAAGCATATATTCAAAAAGAGCAATGCTCCAACTTATCAGTATTATTGAAACTAATCCTAATTTACTAAACCATTTCCATTCAGAAAATTTTAAATGCCCATACCAAGCAATAATCATAAATGTGTTGCTTAGAATTAAAAGCACAACTGTTAAAAGTCCTTTCATTTTAGAGGCTGTTTAAATTTTGTTTTTGATGCTGAAAAAAGCTAGTTTTTTTGTTCAAATTGATACTTTTTTGAGTGCTTACCTAATTCTTTCCTTTGCCCAAAAACCTCAATATTTCACGAACTACCACCTCTGGTTTTTCTTCATGAGGGAGCAAAGAAGCTTTTTTTATAGTAACAAAATCAACATGACAAGTAAACTGTTTAGCCATTTCTTTTCCTAAACCTATTGGAAAGGTTTTGTCGTCTTCTCCCCACAAGAAAAGAACATTGGCAGTTATTTTTTTGTGTAAGCTTTTAAAATCATCAATTAATTGCCAATCAATGCCTTTTAAGTATCGAAATGCTCCTATTGCTTTTTGTTGCGAATTGATAACAGGATTCAAATAGGGAACAATATTGGATTTGTTGTTTAACATAGATTTATCGGAATACAATTCTTTTAATCCCATTGGAGACTTTACAAACCAGCTTTGGCGAAACAAAATTCTGACTGCAAAAGGAACACTTGGCAATAAACCTATTTTTTGGTAGAAAGGAATCCACGGTGGCCTGTGATTTGGAATTTCCGTATTTAGCAAGATTAAATTTTCGACATTTTTAGGCTGATTAATGGCGATTGCTCTTGCAATAGTCGCACCCGAATTATGTGCAATAATGCTATATTTTTCTATACCTAATTTCGCTAATAGTTTTGTTACATACCTTGCTTGTGCTTCACTTTTGAAATCTGTATTTGCAGCCCAACTACTTTCGCCAAGCCCTGGCAAATCAAGAATATGACATTTGTGAGTTTTCGACAATTCTGGAAGTAGCTTTCGCCAAGTATAGCCATGAGTAGGAAATCCATGAATAAAAACTAAGTCATTTCCTGTTCCAACTTGCCTTAATCCAATTGAAACATCTTCGATGTCTATTTTTTGTAGTGAAATATTTTTGTATATTTCGATTCCTTTCATTTATTGATATTTTATTTGTTACACTAAAATTTAGCTATTATAATAAAATAATCTATTCAAAAATCCAAATAAAAAAATCTAAGAAACTGCTATCATAGCACAATTACGAAATTTCTCATTATCTTTGGCACTAAACAAAACAATAGTATTTTCGATGCCTCAATATGATGTTACAATAATAGGTGCTGGCGTAGCTGGACTTTCGGCAGCCATTCACCTACAAAATGAAGGTCTTTCCGTCAAGATTTTGGAAGCGGCCGATGCCGTTGGCGGCCGTATCAGAACTGATAAAGTAGATGGTTTTTTGCTCGATAGGGGCTTTCAAGTCATGCTGACTGCCTATCCCGAATTGATGAAAATGTTGGACTACGATTCGCTAGGTCTTAAACATTTTTTTCCTGGGGCTTTAATAAGATATAATGATAAAACTCATGTATTTGCCGACCCTTTTCGCAAGCCTACCGTAGCTTTAGCGAGCTTTTTTGCACCTATCGCAAACATGGGTGATAGGTTTAAAGTGTTGGCTATCAGAAACCGTACTCGCCGATTGTCGATTGAGCAAATTTTTCAAGAAAAAGAACAAGCAACCATTGATTATTTGCGAGAATGGAATTTTTCAGAAAAAATGATTCACAGTTTTTTCAAGCCATTTTTCGGCGGTATTTTCTTGGAAGAAGACTTGCAAACTTCGAGTAGAATGTTTGAATTTGTTTTCAAAATGTTTTCTAAAGGCTATGCTGCTTTGCCTGCTGAAGGCATAGAAGCGATACCTAAACAACTAGCTGAAAGATTGGAAAAGGACTCTTTGTCGCTCAATACTAAAGTGGTAGGTGTGAAACCAAATAAAGTAACTTTAGAAAATGGCGAAACTATAGAAACTCGTGCTATTCTTATTGCAACGCAAGCAGAAAATATTACGCAAATGCTTGATTATCAGCCTGTTAAAACAGCAACAAATAGCGTGAAATGCCTGTATTTTTCGACAGATAGACCGCCCTTTACTCGCCCTTTTATTATGCTCAATGGCGAAAATACGGGTTATATCAACAATATTTGCGTACCAAGCGTCATCAATCCGAACTATGCACCTGCTGGCCGTCATCTTATTTCGGTTTCTATCATAAAAGATACCTCACACTTAGAAGAGGAAGAATTATTACTTGAAGTGAAGCGAGAGTTGCGACAGTGGTTTAAGAAAGAAATTCGCTTTTGGGATTTTTTGAAAATGTATGATATTGAACAGGCTTTGCCACAAAAACGCCAGATTAATTTACTCAAAAAAAATGAAATCAAACCTATTCAAAAAGGCATTTATTTGGCTGGCGACCACACACAACATGCTTCTATTCAAGGTGCTATGGAATCAGCTCGGCTTGTAACAAATGCTATTTCTTGGGACTTAGCTTTGTCTAATGATAATTAAATTTAATGTTTTATAACATTTTAAGTAAAAGTGAATGTTAGAAGTTTTCTAATATTCACTTTTTTGTATAAAGGCTTTAGATAAGTAGTCAAACAAATTTATTTTACAAATGGTGAAAACTAACAAACTGAATATCAATATGTTAGTACAAATCAGCTTGTATAATGAAATAATTTTTGGCACTTAGCAACCTTTTTATTTCAAAAAATATGATGATGATAAAAATTCAGATTAAAAATATGGTTTGCCCACGATGTTTGAATAGCGTCAGAAATATACTGATAGATTTGCAAATTCCTTACAATAACATTCAGTTGGGAGAAGTGACATTAGCAAGTATTTTGCAAAAAGAAAAGAAAAAACAACTCGCTGAAAAATTAAAAGTCGTTGGTTTTGAATTGTTAGACGACAAAGAAAGCAAAATTATTAATTCGATAAAAGCTTATTTGATAGAAATGATACACTACGAAAAGCACCAAAATCATCAAAATATTTCGGTGGTTTTGTCGCAACATTTAAATATGGATTATTCTAGCTTGAGCAAAATTTTTTCTAAAATGGAAGGCTTGACTATCGAAAAATACATTATTTACCAAAAAGTAGAACGCATCAAAGAACTATTGAGCTACAACGAAATGACGATTTCTGAAATCGCTTTTCAGATGAATTATAGCAGCTCTGCCCACCTTTCCAATCAGTTCAAAAAAGTAACAGGACTCACACCTTCGCAATTCAAAAAAAACAATATCGCAAATCGCAAGACATTAGATGAAATTTAACTTTTCTGAAATTTTGCAATTTTTACCCAAAGTTGTGTAAAGTAATTATTGATTTTTAGTTTATATTTGTCACATAAGAAAACTAAAAAAATGACGAAACACGCTTTTTATAGTATCACGATGCTATTTTTACTTACCATATTTGGGCAGCTATCTTTTGCACAAGGGCCACCTATTACGAGTGACAAACCCATCATGTTGGGAGCGAAAAGAGTGGTCATAAAAACGCTGACTGAAGTGCGAAAGGCTGAAGAAAGTACGCTTTTCAGAATGCCGCTAATGTTACACTATTTGCCTACAAATAATACACTTATCGGTTTATATATTCCTTTTGTTTCTTACGATTTTGGCAAAAATAGTAGCTTAAAAAATGGACAAACATTAGGCGATATTGAGGTGCTGGCAAAGTATCAATTTTATAGAAAAGACAAAACAGGAAAAACGCTGCGAATGGTTGCAAAAACTTTGCAGACTTTGCCAACAGGCAAAAAACTCGACATTGAAGGTATGAGTACAGGCCTATATCAAAATTATATGGGGCTTGTGTTAGGCTACGAAAGTATCAAATATGGCGTTTCCAATGAGTTGGGCTACAATATGGTTTTCGGTGGCAATTTCGATGAACTTCGCTATAAGTTAGGCTTTGGTTTACCTTTGCTAAAACCTGTTTATCCTGTTAAGCAAATCAATCTTTATTTCGAATATCAAAGCAGTTGGTTTGTCCAAAATAATGATTATGCGTTGTTTTACGCACAAGGCATACAATATGCAAAAGGTCGTTTAACGCTCGAAATGTCGATTCAATTTCCATTAATTCAATATTTACCTATCGAAAAACAACGAAAATTTAGCACTTTTTTTGGTACAAGGTATGTATTTTAACAAAAAAACAAAGTTATATGAATAGAAAATAACACTTATTTTTTTTCAAAACAATTAAAAAAAACAAAAGATGAAATATTTAATGATAATGCTATTTTCGTTCTCATTTTTGAATTTTGGCGTAGATGCAAATGCTCAAAAAAAAGCAAAAGACCATTTTACAGTTCAAGTTGATGGCTTAGGTTGTGCGTTTTGTGCTTATGGATTAGAAAAAAAAGTGAGCGAACTAAAAGGCATCAAAAACATCAAAATAGAGTTAGAAGTGGGTATGTTAGATTTTGACTATCCTACTGCTAAAGCCTTGACTATCAATGAAATAGAAGAGCAAGTAACGCTAGCAGGATATACACCAATGTCGGTTGTTGTTAAGAGAGCAAATGGCGAAATAGAGAAAAATGAAGTGGTGAAAAATGTAATAAATGAAGCTGCTGAAATAGAAGAAGCAACTTTTTTTGTGGCTGGCAATTGTGGAATGTGTAAAGCAAGAATTGAAAAAAATGCGAAAAGTTTGTCAGGTGTTTCAGAGGCTACTTGGAATGGCGAAACACAAGAATTGTCCATAAAATTTGATGCCGAAAAAAATACGATAGCAGCAATTGCTGAAACTATTGCGAAAATTGGTCACGATACTGAAACTGCAAAAGCCGAAAAGGAAACTTATGAAAGTTTGCCAGCTTGCTGTCATTATGAAAGAGTAGAGTAGGAGCGAAATTATTAATTCGTAATTATAACAAAAAAGCACCTAAACAATACTATGTTTAGGTGCTTTTTCATTTTTACAAAAAAAATATTAGTTATTTATCTTTTCAATAATTTTTTCGATAGTTCCTAAAAATTTCTGGCCAGCCTTGCCTTTTTCTTTCAAGCAACTGTTTACTTCGCCTTTTCTGATGCGAAAACTCTGCAACATTTCGTTTACCATCTCTTTTTTGTCGTTTTCGAGCCTCGAAAGTGCTTGTTCGCCACCTTTTCGTTCCAAAAGGTCATTGTAAACAGGCATTACAAAACATTCACATTTTATTTTGTCTTCTTTTCCTTCCTCACAATGTTTAGTTTTCAATTCTTGAATAGTCGTATTTTCAAAAATGTTTTCTAAACTAGGCTGAAACAAGCCAGTAACATCATCTCCTGTGAGCAAAAAGATGATACCAAAAACGATAAAACCGAGCAATACGAATTTGAAGATTTTTTTTAAGAACCACGATAAAATAGATAAGAAAATAAAAAATGCGATTGCGACTAAAATAAGTTCTGTTGTGCCTAAACTGCTTAAAGTTTCCATATTGTTATTTTTTTTGATTTAATAATAAAAAGGGAATAATTTTTTTGCAAAAACAGTAATTTTTATACTCAAAAAAACCTATCTTCGTTTTTTCAAGTGTTGGAAGTATAAAATATTGAAACATTTTTATTTTTTGCGAAAAAAATTAGTTCAAAGATAAGATTAAACTGCTAATATTTCGTTAATATGAATTGCTTTTTTACATTCATTTTTCGTAACTATTTGCGTTGTGACGATTTTAGTTAAAAAATGTCTATTAAGTGCCAAGCACTATGTTAATAAACGACTGATTCGTTGCTAACGCATTGACAATCAAGGTGTTAGTTTGAACGAGAGGTATCATTCAACTATTTTTGCTTGTGATAAAATTTATTTGAAAATTATTTTGTATGTTTTAAAAAGCATTCTATAATTTTGTTCTTATATCTTTCAGGCAGTCCGCTTTTCGACTGTTGTTCATTTTTTTTGACCAAAAAAACGAACCAAAAAAAGTCAAGACTGTTTAAAAATCTTAACGCCT
>JBMZCV010000079.1:0-21389 GCA_049613665.1 Chitinophagales bacterium
GCGACAGCTACCTTTCTCTAAATAACTGCCGCCAAACAATGAAAAAACAACTACTATCTTTTTTGGACTTCTATTTTTTGATGCTAAAAACAGCGACAGCTACCTTTCTCTAAATAACTGCCGCCAAACAATGAAAAAACAACTACTTATCTTTTTGTTTTTTTTTGAAAAAGCATGAACAAAACTATGAAAGCTTATACATATTTTAGATGTCATACTATTGTCAAAACCTATGCCAAAAGCAATGTTTGATGACATTTTTGTGAAAAAAGTAACAAAAAATAACTTATTATATTTCTTTTTTATGCAAGCAAACATATTATTTAGACAAAAAACACACACAATTAATCTTGCACAAGCTATTGATGTGTCTATTCCTTTAAAAGAAGGATTAAATACGGTTAATGCTTTTTATGCTCCATTGCTTAGAATAGAGCCAGTACGAGCTGGCGATTTTGTGGGCGATATGCAAGAAGGTGGGTTGCTAAATTTCAAAAATGTATTTTTCAGCCCTCATGGAAATGGTACACATACCGAATGTGTTGGACATATTTCGCCAAGCGGCTATACTATCAATGCGTGTTTAAAACAATTTTTCTTTTTCGCACAGCTTGTTAGCATTTACCCACAACGTCTCGAAAATGGCGATCGTATGATTACAAAAGCCCAAATAGAAGAAGTTTGGAACAAAAAACAGCAAGCTCCAGCTTTGATTATCAGAACATTGCCCAACGATGATTGGAAGTTTCAAACAAACTATTCGGGAGCAAATCCGCCTTATTTGCACGAATCAGCTATTCAGTTTATTGTCGAACAAAATATAAAACATTTGTTATTAGATTTGCCTTCAGTAGATAGGGAGCAAGACGATGGCCAATTACTTGGTCATAAAGCTTTTTGGCAATATCCTTCGGATAAGGTGCGGCTAGATGCCACGATTACTGAATTTGTTTATGTGCCAAATGAGGTGAAAGATGATTTTTATTTTTTAAATCTACAAATAGCGAGCTTTGAGCTTGATGTGAGTCCGAGCAAGCCTGTTTTGTATCGCATCGAAAAGCAGGAATAATAGTTTTGATTTAAGTAGTTGTTCAGAAGTTTTTGGGCATTTCAGAACAAGATAACACCTTGATTTTCAATGCGTTAGCGACTAAACGAATGCTTTATTAAATAGTACTTGGTACTTAAATAACGTAAAAAAAACTCCATTTCGTAACACTACGAAATGGAGTTTTTATTTTTAAATGTTTTTTTAAGCTAAGGAGACCAATATTTCCTATTTTTATGAACTTTTGAATTGAAAAATAGTATGTTTCCCTTATCAAAAAGGGTTTCTTTTGTTAAACCGAGAATAGCTGACTATTTCACTTTCAAGCGTTTGCCTACTCTCAAGGTAGTACGGCTCGACATGCCATTTAAACGACACAAACGACTAATAGAAGTTCCATTTCGTCTCGCTATTTTCGATAAAGTGTCGCCTCGTCTGATAGTATAATACTTCGAACCGCTGCCGCCTGTTCCGTGTGAGCTTTGATAAGGTGTAGAAGATGAAAAATAAGCTCTATCTACTACGAAAGTATGACTTTTCAAACTATTGTTAGCAAAATCAATCATTTCATTTGGGTTTAAAGGATGCCCTTTATAACGCACTTCCAAATGCAAGTGATTTCCTGTCGAATGGCCTGTGCTACCACCCAAACCAATTACTTCACCAGATTTCACATCTTGATTTTCTTTTACCGTCAATTTAGATAAGTGAGCATATAATGTTTCCAAACCATTGTAGTGTCTCACAACAACAACATAGCCATAAGAGCGAGAATATTGAGCAATACGCACCTTGCCTGCAAAAGCCGAATAAACATTATCGCCTTTGTTGAGTTTTAGGTCAATGCCATTGTGATGTCGACGGCCACGAGGGCCAAAATTTGAAGTGACACGGCCAGTAACAGGCATTTTAAAATCGTCGTCAAGACCATGTGTCAATAAAAACTCCACAGTTTGAGGCATTTTTGTCAAGTCGTATTTATAGGCATGGATTTTTGTGTTAGACCAATTGTAGTCATAATGAGCATGACAAGGAGTGTCTTCATTATAGACATCTGTTAAAAGCAATTTTTCTACATCAGCATTCATAGGCGAACTTCTATCTATAGTAGCTGTTTCTTTTGTTATCGTTGGTGGTGAGTAACTTACACGAGTAGTTTCAGGTTGAGGAGGAGTATCATGCGAATGATGGTGGTGGTGATGATGGGTAGAGTTGCTTGGATTATCGGTAGTTTTTTTTGTATAGCTATTTTCGTTGCCAATATTTGCTTTTACACCAATATCTTTTCCTGTTTTAATCACTCGGCTATCGTTCATGTCGGCTGGTTCGCCATTAATGTATAACACACCATCAACAATCATTACGGCTTGCTCTTCGACAACACTATTTTCCCCAGAAGCCTTTCGTTGCTTTGCTTCTAATTTTTCTTTTTCGTAGGCTGCAATTTCTTCAGCAGAAGCAACTTTGCCGTTGATATACATTACATTGTCTATAAATTCAATTTTATCTTTTTTGCCATCGCCATCGCCATCATTTTCGCAAAAATGATAATCTAATAAAGAAGTCGAAGCATTGGCAAAAGAAATATGATGAGAAGTGAAGAAAAACAAAAAGCAGATAAGGAAAATTTTGCGAAGCAAAGGTTGAAATATATATATGATATTCATTTTGTATTTAAATATAGAGATTTGAAATGAATGCTAAGTGCTATTTAATATACATACTGATTTGTGCTAACATATTGATTTTCAGTATGTTAGCACTCACAATTTGTAGAATAAATTTATCTTAGTATTATAAGTAGCTAGACAACAAAGCTTTTTTAGCTTGTTGGATAGGCGAAGATACTAATTATTTTTTAGACAGACTTAGTTTATGTCAAATTTTATACACATTCAAATACTATTTAACATATATTCTTTTTTAAACTAATAAAGAAATAAATAAAAGTGTTAACTACTATATTTTTTCAAAAAGGAGAGACATATCTATCTATTTTATTGCGTCAGCTATCAAATATCAACTTTTGTTAAACTGAGAATAGGTATGTTTTTTTTGAAAAAAAAGCTTTTATAAGTTATATGAAAATCCTATATTTATACTTGTTTGCATAGGTATTGTTTTTATATTTTTTTGGGCATGAATAGCCTTGAAAGCACGCATAAAAGTAGGCTGAATCGATAAGTTTATTTTTGAATTTAGATGATAATTAACAGCCAAACCGATTTGATAGTCTAAGTTAGTGCGTCTCAAATCTCTAAATTCTCGCCTTCCGACATCATAATTAGGTCTAATGCAATCTTTTTCGGCTATCACTTCTTTTATGTTAATGTCTTTTTGAGCCAAATGTTTGACGATAATTCCTGTTTTTACCTGCAAACTAACTTTGTTTTTTTGCAAAACACTATAAGCAATCAACAAAGGCATTGAAAAAAAAGTTAGTTCGTGTTGGCTTTTGAAATGCAAAGGTATGATGTCGCCATCTGCCAAAATTATAGCATTATTTTGTGGTGAATTTGTTACCTCAAAATCTACCTCTACCTCACCATAAGAAGTATCCAAATCATATTTATATACATTGGTTATGTTGCCATTTTCATCTGTTATAGCATTATTTTCAGTATATGTAATTTGTGCAAGATGTCGTTGTGTGTGATACACTTTTTCGTATTGCAGCCCTGTTTCTATACTGATTTTTCGAGTGATAGGAATAGCTACACTTGTACCAAAACGAAACGATATTTTCGCCTTTTCTTCTGCTTTTAAACGCTTTTTCAAAAACTGTCCGTCATTGGGTGTAAATGGTGGCGGATTTTGGCCATTTGGCCTCGGTCTATCAACTTTCAACTGATGATGTGATAGTGTTGGTGCGACATAAAAGCCTATGGTCAATCGCTGTTTTTTAGGCTTATTTATCTCTGGAAAAGTGGTTTTTTTCTTTAAAAAACTAAAAGGTTTATTGAATGTTTTCTGGTCAATTGCATCAATTTTTAAGCTCGCAAGTGGCAAAATGACATGCAAGTTTTTGGAGGATTTTGCCTCATCAAAAACCGCTATTTCTTTTTTTGCAAAATTGTTTTCTGTCACTTTTTCTTTTTCCTGAAAAATAGTTTTATCATGCGTTAAAAAAGGTTTCGTTACTTTATTTTCAAAACTTAATGCTTGACTATCATTATTTTGTGAATAATTATTTTCATTTATGTTTTTTCCAAAGTCAGCATTTTTCTTTTCATCATAAAAAGTGTTTTCTCCTGTTTTTGTTGCTAAATCGGCAGGATTGTCTAAGTTTTTATTTATTTCAATAAAATCATTTATGCTTTTGTTTTTTGAATGAAAATTTGCGATAGATAGATTATTTTCTGCTACTTCTTCTCCATTTATTTCAACAGCTTTCTGAATTGCTTTTCCTTCTTCTAAAACAGAAAAAGAATTGGCTTTTAGAGTTGTTTCATTTTGAGCCATTTCCATTTTTTGCACCTTATCGAAGCCAGCATTTTTTGATGTTTTTTGCAACACATTATTTGCCTCATTTTCGGTAAAATCTGCTAAAATATTGGCTTTTACATCAGTTTTTATATCATTGTTTGAAAGATTGTTTTTCTCTTTTTTATCCTCAACCAATACATCTTTTAAACTATCAATTGTTTTGTTGAGTTGTTCAATCGTTTGGGTACTCTCTTGCACTTGCTCCGACAAATTTGTTATTTTATGCTCTTGTAGCCAAATTTTATAAGCAAAAACAGATGTGCCAAAAACTAGCACAAGCAAAGCTGCAACCGATAGCCAAGTTCGAGATGCAAAAAATCCTTTTTTCGATGGCGGCAGCGGAATGTTAGCTTCAATAGAATCCCACAAATCTTCAGGCGGGTCTTCGCCAAAACCTTTGAAAGACTCCTGAAAAAAGGATTCTAAATTGTCATTAGATGGTAAATTATCTGCCATACATTAATTTTATATTTTATTGTGAATTTTTAGTTATGAGGGTTTAATTTTTTTTTTTTAAAATGTTTAAAGTACCAAAGGAAGATGAAAAAATAAGTGTAAAACTATTAGACATTATTCACAAAAAAAGCGTACATGAAAATAGAAACATGATTGGATAAATGCGAATATTACATTTGCATAATTTTAGCAAATGTTGTCGTAAAACGAGGTGATAGGCACTTCTAAAGTGCCTGCCACCTAGATTTGTTCTTTTTTTTTAAATGTTATTAGATAAGTATATTTGTGATGGCAGGCATTTTTAAAATGCCTACCACCTTATTTTTCTATTGTTTCTTATCTAAAATTTTGTGAATAAACTCTATTCAATTTTACTTTACAGGTATGAGTTTTTAATTCGCACCACATCAAGAACTAAAAACTAAAAATTCACTAGCTTGTTAATTGTTTTTCTAACATTTGACGCAAAGTTTTTTTTGCTCTCGACAACTGTGATTTAGACGTATTTGCTGTTATATTTAGTTGCTTCGCAATTTCTTTGTGTGAAAAACCTTCAATAACATACATGTTAAATACTGCTCGATAACCTTCTGGCAGTTTTTGTATCATTTTGAGCAAGGCTTTCATCCGAAAAGTGCTAAATACTTCTTCATCTGCCGAATAATTGTAAGCAACATCATCTATATTTACATTTGCAAACAAATCTTTGCGACGGCGAATATGCTGCAAAGCGATATTGACGACAACTCGACGCATCCAACCACCGAGCGGCCCAATCGGCTTGTATTGATACAAATCTTTGTAAATTTTTATGAATCCCTCTTGTAAAAAATCTTCTGCTTCTGCTTGATTTCGAGCATACCGCAAACACACACCAAACATACTCGCCTTATATTTCATATAAAGCTGTTTTTGTGCTGTTCGGTCTCCTCGCAAACATCCTTTCAAAAGTTTTTCGTCAGATAATTGAGCCAAATTAAAATATATTTGTAGTTAGTGTGAAATATGCGTCTTTTTTTTCTTTAGTGCTTATATCATCAAAAAGGTTGCACTTTCTTTTTCTAAAACTAAAAAAATAATTGAAAACATGCTTCTTTTTCGTATTTTCGCACTCATTGATTACAAAAAATGATTAAAACAAAAATATGATTACAGCTTTTGCTCCTGCTACCATCGGAAATATAACTTGCGGTTTTGATGTGTTAGGTATGTGTATTGACAAACCGTATGACGAAATTTCGGTGAGTTTCAATGATGAAAACCGAGTTAGAATAACAAAAATTTTGGGTGATAATGGAAAGTTGCCTTATGAAATAGAAAAAAATACGGCTAGTGTTGCGATTATTTCTTTGCTCAAACACTTGAATAGCAATCAAGGTATAGATATTGTTATCAATAAAAAAATGCCTTTTGGAAGTGGTTTGGGTTCGAGTGCAGCGAGTGCAGTAGCGGCTGTTGTGGCAGCAAATGCTTTGTTGGGTTTGCCCATGAAAAAGCACGAATTGTTGCCTTTTGCGATTGATGGCGAGGCAGTAGCAAGCGGTTCGAGACATGCCGATAATGTTGCACCTTGTTTGCTCGGTGGGATTACTTTGGTGAGGGAAAATGAGCCTTTAGATGTCATTGAGTTGGCTGTTCCAGAAAATTTGTATGTTGTTGCGGTGCATCAGCAAGTGCAAATTTTGACGAAAGCGGCTAGAGAAGTGATTCCTAAGCATTTTTCGATGAAAGAAAGTGTTTCGCAAATGGGAAATATCGCTGCTTTTGTGGCTGCTTTGTATCAAAATGATTTGAATTTGATGAGCAGAAGCTTGAAAGATGTGTTGGCAGAACCTTATCGAAAGGCTTTGATTCCGAATTATGACGCATTGGAAAAAGCTGTTTTGTATGCAGGTGCTTTGTCGTTTGGGATTTCTGGCTCTGGCCCAACGGTTTTTGCGTTTGCTAATCATAAAAATAAAGTACCGCAAATTGAGCAGATGATACGGCAAGTTTTGGACAAAACAGACATTGCTTATAGCATTTTTAGCTCAAAAATCAATAGAACAGGTGCTGAAATTCGACAACAGTAATATATTTTGTAACGTTTGGCTCAAAAAAAGATATAAATTAATGTGCTTGCATTATTTTATTGTTTCATCATTTTTTTAGATTAATAGATGCACAAAGAACAATGGGTTTTTTATGGAAAAGAAAGACAACACCTTATTCAATTTGCTCACTTTGCAAATTTGAATAAAATCATTGTGCGGCTAAATGAAGTAAATATTTTTGATGAAGTGCTAAAAGCAGAGGAAAAAGCAAGGAAACTAACTTTTTTCGTAGATGGAGAGCTGTGCATTATCGACATTAACAAAACAGAAAAAGGCTACACTTACGAATTTAAAACGCCTGAATTTTCGACAAGCAAAGTAGGTAAGTTGCGAAAATGGCGAGATACTTGGCAAAAAATCGGCATGATGGCAGCGGCAATATTTATTTTTAGCTTTTTTACATATTTGGCCATCTCCAATATAGAAGAAGAAACGACTTTGGCAGAAGGTGGTATGACAACCGAAGCCGTTGTAATAAGTGCTTTGCCTACGTTTTATGAGTATATGGAAAATGGCGAAAAAATGAGTTCGGAAGCGACCATCACCTACAAATTTAAGATACACGAATTGTATCAATATGGCAAAGCTCCTGCTCAAATCATTGATGGCAAAGTGACAGATATGATATATGGCTTGCCTGTGAAAAAACACGATAGGTTTGAAGTCTTGTTTGCTCCCAAAAAAACGGCTGTAAACGAAATTCGATGGAAAAATTTTAGCGAAACGCAATTGTATAGTTACAAAACGCTTGCTTTGGAACGCTGTATGGACAATCACACCGAATTTAGCAATACTTTAGAGCGTATTGTATATTGCGACTGCCAGCATTTTTATTTTTCTGAACATTATGGTTTAAGAGGTATTGCTCATTTGTTTTATGAAAAAGCAAGTGTTGCAACCAATCCTATTTATAATAAGGTTTCTTTTAACAAGCTGAAAAATGAAGCTTTGCATCAGAAAATAGAGGAAATGTGTGTGGAAAAAGCTAAAGAGTAATTTTGTTGTTTCTCTGGCACAAAAATTAAAAGCCCATTAGACCAATAGTTTGGACATTTTTTATAACAATTTTCAGTTGAATAAAAAACACCTTTTGGCAAGGGAAACATACTATTTTTCAGTTCACAAGGCCATTAAATTTGCAAATATTGGCCGCCTTAGCCTAAAAAAAATAGTATGTTTAAACCTTTGATAAAAAAATGTATAAATGTCCGAACCATTGCAATATAAAACAATGTTAAAATGCAATGCTGCAAGTTGTTAATTGTCATTAAAACATCAAACTAGAAACTACTGATGTTTTATTAAATAGCACTTGGTACTTAGAATTTTGGTAAAGCCTATCGCTATTGAGTATTTATAATTTTGCTCAATAACGATGGTTTTTATTAAATACCTTTTTGGCTTTGTCTCAAAAAAAAAGTTTTTTCTATTGAAATTATCTGTTTTTTCAAAAAAACTTACAAAATATCACAAAACTATATCACTTACTTAACAATAACTTTTTTAAACTAAAACTCAAATTAATTAAATTTTAAATTATTATGAAACAGCAATACAAATTATTATGCTCTATTTTTATACTCTTTAGTATAGCAGGTTTTAGCATACAAGCACAAGAAGTTATGTATCTGAAACAAGAATTTCAGAGACCTTTGGAAAACAAAGTTGTAAATAGTAATGGTGAAAACATCAATTATAGTATGCCTTTAGGCACAAGAGAAGGAACTGGCAAGTCGTGGATAGTTTTTTCTGACCGAAACAATAATAAAACTTATGAAGAAGCTGATATTACAAGTAATCCTAAGATAAGTAATATCAAATTTATGGAACGTTTTTTTGTTATAGATGAAAAAGACGAATATGTTAAGATAGCACAAGGAACAACAGGCATAGATGGTATCGAAATTGGTAATGTGTATGGTTGGATTCCGAAAGCAAACTTATTGCTTTGGACACACTGCATTTACAATGATGATGAAATTACTAAAAAAGCTTTGGTATTGAATAATATCGACATGATGAAAGAACGAGGCAAAATTGATACCGCAAAACTTGCCAAGTTTTATGCACACCCAGATATGGCAAAAAAAGACTTTTTGCTAGAGTCTCGTTTGTTTAAAGTCTATTATGTCTATAAAGTATTGCCCGATGCTGTGTTGGTAGGCAAGCGAAAAAGTTTTGAAACGACAAAAAATCAATCAGCGATGTTGGGCTGGAGTAGTCCCAAAAAAATTACTTTTTGGGATAGCCGTGTTTGTGTAGAACACAACTCAAAAGTAGATGCCGTAGAAGAACGAGGCAAGCAAAATGACGAATATATCGTATTTGATACAGAAGATGCTGCCAAAGTATATGCTAATGGAAGCACACCAAGTAGCAAGCATATTATTATGAAAATCAAGGATTATGAATATGATAGACGTATGGGAAATATTATTCGTTTTCCGATTTTGTCAAAAGACACACCAGAAAATGTGTTGAAAGTATGTGCTATTGGTGAGGTGGTAAACGAAACAGGAACAGTAGATCAAAAAGATTTGGAAAAAGCCATCAAAAAGTTGCAAAAAACGCTGAAAGACGTTGAAACCGTCAATATGCTTTTTGTAGTAGATGGCACA
Organism: Chitinophagales bacterium; assembly: GCA_049613665.1. Lineage (GTDB taxonomy): Bacteria > Bacteroidota > Bacteroidia > Chitinophagales > UBA2359 > JBMZCV01. The sequence goes on from JBMZCV010000079.1 coordinate 9,702, forward strand.
GAAGGTATGAAACCTTTCTTAAAAAAAATAAGTACCGCCATTGATGTAGCTACAAAAAGTCTGAAAAATGATGGACAAGATATTAAAATGGGAGCGGTAGTATATCGCAATAAAAATGCAGGTAAAAAACAACAAGTTGAGGTAAAAAGCTTGCGTAAACCAGCCGATATTAGCAAATATATAAGCAATATTAAAACTGATGTGCCTTTTGAAGCAGAAGAAAGCCTTATTTATGAAGGTATCAAAACAGCTATGGAAAATGCTGGACTAAAGCGAAAGCAAACTAATATTGTAATGGTTATTGGCCGTGAGGGAAGTGCTGACGATGACTTGGAAAAAGACATTATTGAAATGGTAGCTGCAAAAAACTGCCATATTATGGCAATGCAAGTAGATAATAAAGATTCCGATATATATGATGACTTTATCTATCAATTTCAAGACATTATACTAAGTGCTGCCGAAACACGCTACAAAAAGTATGACCAAGCAGATGGCGGAACATGGAAACCTCGCTTCGACGAAGCTTATACAGGCGGAAGTGAGCATCGCAAATACAAACTAAAAAATACAAGTGCTATCGGTACGCTTATTTATCCAAGTGCTGGCCGACAAATTTCTGCCGACGAGTTGCAAAATGAAATTATTGATGTTATCAAAAACATGGAACGCAATGTAGCACAATATGTTAAGCGTTTGAATAATATGATTGAAGGAACAGGAACAGGCGATACACAATATGAAAAATTTGACCCTGCTGTTTCTTTGTTATTAGATGATTTAACAAAAGGTGAAATGAATGCCGTTAGCGAAGAGAACTTTCAAGGTTCGAAAGTGGGTTATATCGTTTTGCAAAGAAATAATAATTCTAAATATAAGCTATATGAATATGCTTTGTTTTTGGGTAACGATGAATTGTCAGAGACAACGAAAACGCTAAAAAGTTTTGCAAAACCAGACCTTACACATGAAGCTTTGCTCACGCTTATTGAAAATACATGGCGAACAATTTTGAGAAAATATGAAGGAGTAGATATCAATGACTATGCAGACTTGAGCCTTTCGCAAATCCACGAAAAAGTATTCGGTTTGCCTGTGCAAAGTTCGTTTTTGAATACCATAAAATTGAAGGAAATCAAGGACATGAACAAAGAAGTGGCAAACGAGTATATTCAAGTTTTGAGTGACTCGCATAGTGGACTAAACGGAATTTTGATGTCTGGTGCAGGCTATGATTGTGCCTTCAAAAATGATAACGATATTTATTATTGGATTTTAGAGCGTGAATTGCCTTAAATAAATAATATTTTGAAAATCGAATTTGGGTAGTTTTCGTTTTAACAGAAGACTTTTTTTTAGACATGCTGTTTTTTTCAAAAAATAGTATGTCTAAAAAAATATTGTCAGATGGGCTGTCGAATTTCAATTTTTGTCTGATTACTTAGTTACAATAAAACCAAATTTTCCACCGCCTTAAAAAAACGATTACATGGCTGCTATTAATGAGAAAAATATCTTTCAAATCCGAAATTTGCATTGTGCCTATAAAAAAAATGGAAAATTTGGAAGAACCGTATTACACATCGAAAAATTAGATATAGAACGAGGCAAAATTATCGTTTTGCTGGGCAAATCTGGTGCTGGCAAAAGCACCATTCTCGAAACATTGGGTTTGATGAACAATACGGCTAACGAGGCTAAAAATACTCAAAACAAAAAATTGCAACTTGCTTTTATGCCTGAAAAAAACAAGGGCAAACAATTTGATATTGCGAAGCTATGGCAAGCCAACAAACAAGCAGAATTGTCGGAAATACGCAACGAATATTTGAGTTTTATTTTTCAAAACACTAATTTGATGCCTAACTTTACGGCTTACGAAAATATTTGTATTACGCAAATGTTGCAAAATGTATCGCAAGAGGAGGCAGTAGCTCATGCCAAAAAAATGATGAAAGCAATAGATTTGGGCGAAGTTGATGAGGAAAAGCAAGCACATGAACTTTCAGGTGGACAACGACAGCGTATTGCTTTTGTGAGGGCTATCACTCCAAGATTTAGCATACTTTTTGGCGATGAGCCTACGGGAAATCTCGACGAAATTACATCTAATATTTTGATGAATATGCTAACCCAAAATATCAAAGGCAATAAAAATAATCAACGAACTGCTATTATCGTTACACATAACATTGACCTTGCACTAAAATACGCCGACCAAATAATTTTGATTACGAAACCAGATGTGCCTGAAGATACTGAACAAAATTTTGGCAGCATTTTGTCTCAAAATCATTTTTATAAACTTGCCGAAACCGAATGGGAGTATCAAGAGGAGGGAAGACGCAAAAATATAAACAAAGAAGCATTAAAAAAACAAATTATACAGCTAATCAGTTCTAAAAAAATATTGGAAAAACTAGCATTGTAAAAGGCTATTCAATTTATAGCCAAACAAACAATACTTAATAAAATTATTTCTTCGTAACCTATCAGATATTCTTGGTTTAACAAAAGAATTTTTTTTTGGTAAAAAAAATAACATAAGAAAGAAATTATGTCATTTATATAGCTCGTTTCGGCTAGTTGTTCATTTTTTTACTTCATAAAAAAGCATGTCTATTTTTTTGTTACAAAAGTGAACAACTAAATTTTCAGAGAACCAGCTTTTTATATCCAAAAAATAACAAGCAACATATTTATTTTATTCCTAAGTACCAAAAAACACCTCATTTTATGCAAAAAAATAAAGATTTTATTCAACTTTTTAGAAAACGAGAAGGCAAAGCGTTATTGGGCGAAAAGAGTCAAAATCTCAAAAAACTGAGTGCAATCTTTTTGCTTACTTTTCTTGTTATTGGATTTGCTAAGGGAAGTCTTGATTATTTAGATAAGAAAATAAACAGCCCTTTTGTCAAATTGGTAGAAATGAGTGTGCCTTTTGCAGAGACTTATAAAATGAAGAACATACAAGCAGATTTAGCTGCCGATTCTTTGAAAAAAAAGTATAATTATGCAAAAATAGAACCTTATAAAAATTATCCGCTTACTGTTTGTTATCATGAGAAGTCGAAAAAAAAAGGCTCAAATAATGTTACAGGAAGAACTATTGAACATGACAATTTTTTGTTAAATAAAATTTATGATGACAATACTTTTGAAGGAAAACCTTTTGGAAGAGGAGATAAAGCAGCCGCAAAAGAAGATATAGGCTTGATTGTGACGCAAAAAATGTTATCGAAATTTGGCTATGCTCAAAATACACCTTATTTGTTATTGGATATTACTGCTGACGTACACGACGATGTAAAACGGCGAGAATCCATAAAAGTACCTGTGCCAATAAGAGCAGTTGTCGAAAACCTACCTAGCTCAAAGGAAATTATTTATACTCCTTATTTTTACTATCAACGCAGTCCGAATATTAAAAAAAACAATGGCAATACGAATACCTTTGACCCTAGTTTAAATCATTTGAACAAAAAACAATTGTATTATTTGCTCAGTACAACCGATGAAACAAAAATTGATGCCTTTATTGAAGTAGCAGGTAGTTTTTTTGAAACAGAAAGTAGCCGTTTGTCATGGGGAGAAATGAGAGCAAATACTGATGATGAACATAACTTTAATGGAGGTACTTGGTTGTCTATTTGGTTTAGCGACACGCCAGATTCGTTGACGCTAAATGACATGAGTATTGTGCATAACAAACTTATGAAAGACAAAAAAAAGGAGCTTGAACAGTTTGATTTTGTACGCACTTTTCAGTACGATTTTTCGAGACCTTTAGAAAATCAACAGCCAGATTATGACTATTTGTCTATTAGTTTGGAGTCATTGACAAACGTTAAGGAAATGAGAGCATATATTTTTAGCAAACATCAACTCGAAATTGATTTGTCGAAGGTAGAAGCTCTAAAAAACTACAATTTTGTAGCCACGCTAACCATTATTATTTCGTTTGCACTTATTGCTTTTAGTATCATTAGCATTTCGATGTTTGTATCAAACCTGTTGAGTACGCATTTAGATAAAATAAAAATGAATTTAGGTACTTTCAAGGCTTTTGGCTTAGACAATTTGACGCTTCAAAATATATACAAAAAAATGATGTATGAAATTGTAGGGAAAGCAGCAGCAATAGGTTTCTTAGGAGCGTTTGTACTTGGCATGTTTTATGTAATGAGAATGTTATTATCACTCTTTATTTTTGCTCAACAAAAGCTATTTGATATTCAAAGCAATAGCATTGAAGTTTGTGATGATGGCTTTTTTGCATTTACCTGCGAAAATTATTTCAGTTTAATCAATACATGGACATTATTATCCGTTATGGTAATAGGTTTAATCATACATTTTACGATAAACCGAGTAATAAAGAAAATACTACAAAAAAGTCCAGGCGATTTAATCTACAATCGTTAGGCAAGCATCTTCACTTACATTCAATTATAAAATAAAAATTATGTCGTCCAAAAATTTTTCTCTTTCGCAACTAGCTCTTGTAGCATTAATAACACTTGTTGTGAGTACTGCCGTTGTTAGTATTTTTAGTTTATGGGAATCCAATAGCACATTAAAAGAACAGAAACAAATGTTAACGGCTTCGTATGTTCGATTGGCCGATATTTTGAGTGGTGTTTCTCGAAAAATATGCGATGAAATTCATGAATTTAATGATGGTTTAGAAATAGAAACCGTTGTTGAAAATTGCAAACACATAGATGAAATTGTTATTGAACTAAAAACTATTGATTATCTAACGGAGGAAAAACGGCTAGAGTACAATAAGAATTTATTGGAAATAACAGAATATATTTTCAAAGTTGCTAGAGAGTTGAAAGATGAAAAAATGGCTATAGAAATCAGCAAACTAAAGCAAAAGTTGGATAGAGAAATGGCAATTGTTCAGAATAAAAATGTAAAATTGGAAAACTCTAACCAATACTTGAAAGCAAAGTTGGAGGAAACAAAATCTGAAAAAGCACAAGTTTTATCTGAAAAAAGAACGACAGAGCAACAGTTGTATCAGGCATTGCAACAGCGAGACGAAGCGCGTGGAAAGGCTGCTGAATTGAGCAATAGTATGGCTCGACAAGAACAAGAATTGGAAAACTTGAAAAAAGAAAATGCTAAAACGAATAAAAATGAGATTGAAGAAGAAGATAATATTACGGAAAACATTGTGGAGGAAGAGAAAATAGAAAAAGAAAACGCTAGCCTTATTCCAATACCAGAAGAGAAAGAAAACTTATCTTATGATAAATTAGCTATTCGAGAACAATTGACTAACTATTTGATGTTGTTTTCGCCGAAGAGACGTGATAGAAAATTACGCAGCAAAGTGAGAAATTATTTTGCGAATCCGAATGAGAATATGATAACAGTAAAAGGAAATAAAAGTGCATATTCTCCAAATAATTATTTGAGTCGCCTTACTGTTACTGGCCCTTATGACATCATGGTTAATGACATTGAATTTGATTTGCAAGGAAAAATAACAAAGCTAGAAGTAGCAGAGGTAAAATTGGAAAGGTAGAAAAAGCTTTTGATTTATTTACCTAAATATAAGTGCCAAGCAGCACTATTTAATAAATGGCAGTTATTCTTGCTTAACTACTTATTTTGCAAAAAAGGCAAGTTATCTATTTTTAGATAACTTGCCTTTTTCTTTATATTTCTTAATGTTAGATTCTAACTGTCTTTTCGCCTATCGAATTTACTTTTTAACAACAGTTGGGGTATTTATACATTTTTTTTATCAAAGGTTTAAACATATTATTTTTTTAGGCTAAGATGGCCAACATTTACAAATTTTATAGCCTTTTGAACTGAAAAATAGTATATTTTACTTGCCAAAAGTTGCATTTATAAGTTGAATCTAAGTTATAAAAAAATGTCAGAACCATTGTTATTCAAAAAAACGATAACTTTAGCCATTGTTTGGAATTATAACAAGGGTGTTGCTTATGTCCGAACTATTGTAAAAGCAAAGTGCGAAAAGACAGTTTGAAAATCTACTACCTCATAATCACTAATTTTGTAGTGCTAATTGCTCCAGCATTTTCTACATTCACGAAATAATAACCTTCGTTGAGATGGCTAATATTTAGTGTGGTTTCGTGAATATTTGTTTTTTCAGTCATGACTATTCTGCCTGTCATATCAACAATTGCAATATTTACTACCTCTTCACTATTTAACATATCAAGACTTATGGTTACTTGATTGACTGTTGGATTTGGATAAATCGTTGCTGTAAGGTTTGTCGTCTCGGCAAAAATATCATATCTATCAATATTATTTTTCGATACATCAGGAGGTGTCGTGAATGTAGCTATTGGCGATACATAATCTGTCCAAACGCCATCACATTTAACTCTCACAGTCCATTCATAATCTTGGTCATAGAGAATACCCATTGTAAAAGTACGAGATGTATTATTCGTTTCAGGGAAAATTTTCCATGTTTTGCCTGCTTTTCTTCCTGCTAATTGATATTTTTGTGCATTTGGAATCGCTGCCCATGTAAGGGCTATTACTAAACCATTTGTAGTAGAAACGTTAGAACTTAACTCGCTAGGCATCAAAGCTCTACATGCTTCTGTTGGGCTAGTAAAGAGTTGGATAGCTGACCATTCCGAAAGGTTACCATTTCCACAATCGGTTTTCACTTGCCATTCATAAGTTTGTCCAGCCGAGTGTGTGCCTAAGTTTGGCGATTCGGAAGCTGTTACATAATTTGTAGCCCAATTAGTATTTCCATATGCTCTGCCTCTAAAAGTATAACCTACTGCACCAGCCATATCGTCCCAGTCGAAAAGTGCTGTTGTAGAAGTGGCTTCTGGCACAGATAAGCCAGTAGGTATAGGGCAAGTAGATGCTTCTATAACGATAGAATAATCTTCTACTTCTCCAAAGCTATAAATATTGCAAGGGTCATCAGAAATTTCTGAATACTGCAATTGAATACGCATTAAAACAGTGCCAGCCATTGCTGTATTTGGAATGGTAATGCTAGAGCTAATAGTAGAAATAGAACCACCGCCTTGCAAAGCGAGTTCATTAACAGAAAATGAGTAATCGCCATTATAATCTATCCAAACACTCCAATATTCTGGGTCTCCTTCATATTCGACATAAGGTGTGAGCATAATTGGATAGGTTTCGCCAGCCATTACAGTAGTGCTTAGATAGCTAAAGTTGGCGTAGCCTCCATTGTTTCCAGAAAGATTAGAAATAGTTCCAAATTCTACGTTATCAATATATTCTAGGCTTGAATCAAATGCGTCAGATTGACAATATTCGCACGCCAAAGAAGTGTCTGTACCATCTGCAAGTGTAACATAATCGAGTCCATCAACAATATGAATAGCAGAAACGATTGTACCTACTGCATCTTGCACCCATACTGAATAAGTTCCTACACCTAAGCCTGTAAAGGTATTACTGTCTTGATAGGTCATACCACCGTCAATAGAGTAGTAATGTGGATAAATACCTCCTGAACTGCTAGCAGTTACCACTCCTTCTGTTCCACCTACACATCTAGGGTATCGTACAACTTGAAAGTTGGCATCTAAAGCATTATTGAGATATATACTATAATCTTCTACTTCACCATCGTCATATATCTCGCAAGCAGAAGCGGCATTGCCATTATACTGCATTTGAACACGCATTAAGGTTTCGCCTGCTACTACCGAATTTGGAATGGTGATAGTAGTATCAATGGCATAAGAACTGCCTGCTGTTTGCAAAGCAAGTTCATCAGGAGTAAAGGTAAAATCTCTATTATAATCAATCCAAACATTCCAATATTCTAAATCTGTTGGATACAACAAATTAGGAGTAAGGCTAATTGGGTAGGTAGTACCTTCTACTACATCAATAAATGAATTGGTATAGTTGCCATAGCCACCATCATTACCAGAGATATTGTACATACTGCCAAATTCTACACTTTCGATGCTTTCATAATAAGTGTTTAGGCCTTCAGAAGGACAATATTCACAAGCTATCGAATAAGTACCGTCTATCATTAAAATCTCTTCTAATTCATTATCAGGGTTAACAGCAGCAACGATATCGCCATTTCCATCTTGTACCAAAACACTATAAGTGCCAGCCGCTAAATCAGAGAAAACATTATCTTCACCATAGTTCGCACCAGCATCAATAGAATAAGTATAAGGTGCTGTTCCGCCTATCACACTAATCGTAAAGCTTCCATCTGTACCTCCTGGGCATTTTATGTCTTTAACATTTGTAAAAATAGCACCAAAGCTTGGTATAGAATAGAAAGATTGAATAGCAGACCATTCAGAAGTTACACCAGCAGCACAAACAGTACGTACTTGCCATTCATAATAAGTATCAGCTATATGAGGAATAACATTAGCACTTTGATTGTTAGTTACTGCAAGGCTTTCCCAAACAGCTTCGCCAGAAACACGCTCTTGAATTTCGTAAGAATATGCACCTGCTGGGTTGTCCCAACTATAAGAAGATGTCGTTTCATCTATCCAAGAAGCATCAAAAATAGTAGGAGCTAAACATGGAGCTTCATAAACATCTAATACATAAGCTCCTGCATTTGTAGCATAACCATCGACAGTTAGATAATAAGTTCCTGCTGTTATATATTGTGTAATTTCGGAAGCTACCACACCATTAGCATCATCATTAGCTGCAATATCCATAGAGCAGCATGTAGTGCCTAAAAACAAGTAAGTATCATAGGTAGAACCTGTTAAAGAAAAAGTCCAATTGCCATCATTAGGAATAAGAATTTCATATATGACATCATTAGCATTTCCTTGTGAGCTTGAAGCTGTATTGGTATCACAATTATTGCCAGAAGCTGCTGTTGAACCAGAGGTATTGAAAGGTGCTGTTTTTACAGAATCAGCAGCACAAGGCGGTGCCGAAATTTCTAAGTCGAAAGCACCAGCTCCCGAATAGCCTTCTACCGTAAGATAATAAGGAGTATTTGCAGCTAAAGGTGCTATAATAGTAGAGTGTCTAATATACGTTCCACAATTATCATCATTAGATGCAATATTACTAGAACAACAAGATGTACCTAAATATATATATGTGTCCAAACCAGATGCATCACCATTACAAGTTGTCATCGTCCAATCGCCATCTGTTGGCACAGAAAATTCGTAAGTAATATCTTCAGTAGTTCTCAAATCACAACTATTTCCGCTACCTAGTGTAGTGTTAGAAGTAACGCTAGGAGCATCAATAGCAGTACTTTCGCAAAGGCAAGGCCCACAGCTACCACCACAATCAATACCTGTTTCGTCACCATTCTGAATACCGTCAGTACAACTCGCCGCCGCACAAGAGCCACCTGTTTGGAAAGATACCCAAAGGCCATTTTCTACAATAGCAGATACACAAAAACCACTATTATTGCCATTATAAGTATTGGCATTTGGTGTTGAAGAGTCATTAAATGTTGTGTTTCCTGTGCTACCTGGAAATAAAGTGCCATTATCACTACCATCTGCTGCTTCTAAATTGACTAAACGCTGATCCTCATTTGAATTGCTATTTTGACTTGCATCTATGTGCCAAATGGCCAAACCCTCGCTAGGTAGATATTGATCCCAGCCCTCTTTTTGTCTGTTTTCTAGCAAAAAGTATTCATTAGAAACAGGCGTATTGAGGCGATAAGCTGTTGGAGAACTATCATTATAAGACATATTCGTTATTGTTTGTGTACCTGTCAAAACAGTAGGGTTTGTCCAACCCATCTCTGCTTTACACCAAGCCGACATTTGAGCAGGAGTTTTTCCCGAGTTGTTCCAAGTACCACCAGCCATCAAACACCAGCCGCCAACACCACTAGTAGAATAATCAGTATCATACAAATCTGGCAAACCTAAAGCATGTCCAAATTCGTGGCACAAAACGCCAATATTAGTAATATTTGTAGCACCATATTTTTCAGCTTGTATAATATAGTCGTTTACCAAAACGTCATCATAAGTAACGCTATTACCGCCTGCTGAAAGCCCCCAACGATGTGACCAAATATCGTCACCATCGCCAGATTCTTCTGCACCACGTCCAGAGTGAATAACCATCACTACATCAACCGCTCCATCACCATCGCCATCATATTGCGAAAAGTCAAGTCCGCCTGCTTCTGCTTGGTCAACTGCATATCGCACCAAATCGGTAGCAACAGCACCAGGCTGGTCATCGCCATAAGTTGCCTTATTGTTTGGAGCAGTGTACCAACCCATTACGTCAGTATTAATCGTCAATTGGTTGTAAGAAATTTCTTGATAATAATCACGGAAACTACCTGTTTGACCATTGACATTATAGTTAGCTTGATTAGCCAAATTATTGAATGCTGCGACATTATAAGTTGCTGCTTGGTCTGGAAAATCTACCAATAACAATAAGGCTTTGCGAGTACCCGTCGAAGGAAATACCATTTGTGGTTGTCCACTTGTAGGCTGAGGATGTAGCAATGAATGTGTTTCTAATACGGCTTCCGAATAACGAAGATGCTTATCTATACTATTCAAAACCGTTAATACTTGGGCAGAACGTTCATTACTTGAAGTGGTTTTCAGATTTGTGACCGCCAAATCGCCATCGTTGGTGCTGATAGCATATTTATAAAAACCGTCATTGTCTTTCAAAATCGTATATCCATCGGTTGTTTCGACATAATGAACAGCACGAGTGCCTCGCACATAGCCCTCAAATTCAGTACCGTCTGGCTGCACAAATGTACGCATATCTGGCGTAGCTTGCACTGCACAATAATGTCCGTGAGAGTGAGGCGAAATTTCGGATATTTTTGTATTATCGGAAGCGTAATACATTGTAAGACTAGCGATAACTGCACTAGCCAATAAACCAATAAATAAGTTAAATTTTTTCATTGTTTAACATTTAAATTGTAAATGAAGAATAAGGATGTGCTTTAAGTGTCAAGCACTTATAAAATCAAAAGATTGAACGCCTAAAAATTAGTCTTTTGTGACAAAAGGCGTTAAGATTTTTTAAAGGTATGGACTCTTTTTGGTCAAAGAATGAGAAAGCAAATAAAAATCGGGCTGTGTAGAAGAAACAAAGGTAAAAGTATAATATGTATTTTAAAATGTATAAGATTGTTTGCAATTAAATTTTTTCACAACAACTCCAAAATGAAAATAATTGTAAAAAGTTAATTTTTGGAGCTAATATGTTGATAGTCAGCGTATTAGCTTTGTAATTGATAAAATAAATCTATCAAAATATTGTGTAGTAGCAAAAAAATGAAAAGAATATGGGCAGTTGTTAGTGATTTAAATATCAATTTTTTTTGTTATGCAACAATAATAAGCTATTTATTACAAAAAAACAACACCTTTGATGTATAACAATTACGATAACATGAAATTTTTTTTTTGTAATATTGAGTTTTAATTTTTGAAACTTTTGTGATAAAAGTTGAAACGCTTTCAAATAATAATATAAATTATACATTATTCACAAAAAAAGCATACATGAAAATAAAAACATGATTGGATAAATGCGAATATTACATTTGCATAATTTTAGCAAATTTTGTCCTTTTTTTTAAATGTTATTAGATAAGTATATTTGTGGTGGCAGGTATTTTCAAAATGCCTACCACCTTATTCTTCTATTATTTCTTATCTAAAATTTTGT
>JBMZCV010000080.1:0-20933 GCA_049613665.1 Chitinophagales bacterium
CATTGAAAAAAGTATTCAAATCAGGAGAACTCCATTGTCCACTACCTCCTGTAACCACTAAATCAAACGAAAACCAATCGTCATCTGGGTCTGTCGTTTCTCGGTCATCACAAATCAAATTGGTAATATCTGCTGTCAATGAACAAGTTACAGTTGAACAGTTTGCTGGTGCAGTTACATTAACATCAGCAATACAACTACCATCTACATCATCAGTAATCGTAAATATTTGATCGCCATCGCTTATTAAATATGGGCCAAAGCTAGTTGGAGTATCATAACTACCTGTTGTACCACCGCCAGACCAACTACCGCCTGTATCTGTTCCACTAACTGTAACATCAAATGTGTAAGTATCATCACTAGAATCATTGCCTGTACCATTGTCATCACAAACTGGCGTAGTTGCAGAAGCTGATATACTACAACTTGCACTAACATCTGGAAACGCTACAAACAAATCTCCTAAACAATCGGTATAATCGCCCAACATATACCACAATACTAAACCATTTTGACTACTTGCCAAAAAATCTGCTATAGGTACTGGACCCCAACTTATGGTCGTTGTACCTGCACTATAAGGCCCATAATCTTGCAAATGACCATTACCTGGATCTGGCTCTTTTACTGTCAATGACCAATCTTCAGATGAAGATGGTGCAACTATCGTAAATATACCTGATACGGTATCATCATTTGGGTCTGGTGTACCTTGGTCATCTCTCGTTATCGTTGAGGAAGCATCGCCTGTATCAAAACCTGAACCCCAATTACATTCTGGCGAACAACTCGCTGGCGGATTTACAGTTGCATTAGTTGAGCAACTACCATCATCAGTATCGGTAATCGTAAATGTCCAACTACCATTCGAAATCTCGTACAATGGAGAATTAATATTCGTATAGTCAAATGTATAAACAGTATTATAATCATTGAAAAAAGTATTCAAATCAGGAGAACTCCATTGTCCACTACCTCCTGTAACCACTAAATCAAACGAAAACCAATCGTCATCTGGGTCTGTCGTTTCTCGGTCATCACAAATCAAATTGCTCACAGTCGCTGTAAGACACTGAGCCAATGTTTTTTGAGAAAAAACAAATGAAAGTAACAAAAATATTGTCACAAAATTTAAATACAAATGTCTCATAAAATTTGCTTGATTTTTTTTTTATTAATAAAGGATTTTATTTTTATTTTTTTATTCTTAATCTTATTTTTATTGGCTTAAACATTTTAATAAACACTTGTAAACAAAGACTTTACAAAAGCAATTATATAAAATACTTTTTATTTTTTTTTATAAAAATTTGATAATCAAATTTTTAAATAGTAAAAATATTTCAATATAAAACACAGTCTTAAACCAACAAATAAAAACATTACCTTTTATGCGTCAATAATTGTACCACCACACAAGCATATTTTATCCATTTTTAGCTATCACGCTAAAGTTGCTGCTTTATGGCTAAACAACAGGCAAAACCTTACATTTAAATGTTAAACAACAATTTTCAAAAGGCTAAAATGACATTTTTTTTACAATCATTTTCTAAGCTTTTTAAGGCTAAAATTAGGTGTAGTTATTGTTTACAATTCTAATAGACACAAATCCAAAACTTGGCAATAAAGTCGCTAAAAGCTGTTATAGTCAAGTTTTAATGCAAAAAAAAACACTAATAACATATAGAAAACACACTTCACTTCTAATTTTATAACTATTTTCAAGATAACCCTTCTCAAAACTTGACTAAATACCAAGCACTCATTAAAATAGTCCGTTTGAGCTGCTAACACATTGAAAAATGAGAATGTTAGCTTGCAAAGAAGAGCAATTTATTTTTCATATTTAACTAAGTTATTGATTTCATTATTTTTTCATTATTTTTGCAAACAAAACAATAATAAATAGATGAAAAAATACCTTCTTATTCTCACAGGCCCAACAGCAGTTGGCAAAACAGCCCTATCGCTTCATTTGGCACAACATTTTCAAACACCTATTTTGTCGTGTGATAGTCGGCAGTTTTTCAGAGAGCTAAACATTGGAACGGCAAAACCGACAGCAAAAGAAACCAAAGTTGCCCAGCATTTTTTTATTAATTCTCATTCTATTTTCGAACCTTATACTGTTGGCGATTTTGAACGTGATGCTTTGCAATTGTTGGAAGTACTATTTCAAAAACACGATATAGTCATTATGACAGGTGGCTCAGGTTTGTATATTCGTGCAATTTGTGAGGGCTTAGATAAGTTTCCCGAAACACCTCCCAATATTAGAGCTGAAATTGCTGCTGAGTATCAAGAAAAAGGCATTTCCTATTTGCAAAATGAGTTACAAAAATTGGATAAAACTTATTTTGATGAAGTTGATATACACAATCCGCAACGTATGATGCGTGCGTTGGAGGTTTGCAAAACAACAGGCAAAGCTTTTAGCGATTTTCGAAACAAAACAAAAGAAAAACGGCCTTTTGAGTCTATAAAAATAGCTTTACAATTAGAAAGAGAATTGTTGTATGAAAGAATTAATCAGCGAGTAGAGATGATGTTGCTAGCTGGCTTGGAAGCTGAAGCGAAAGAAATGTATGAGCATAGACATTTAAATGCCTTGCAAACAGTTGGTTATAAAGAATGGTTTGATTATTTTGAAGGATACATCGACCAAAAAGAAGCTATCAGGCTTATAAAACGAAATACTCGCCGCTACGCAAAAAGGCAGTTGACATGGCTGCGAAAAGATAAAGAGTTTGTATGGTTTTCGCCTTTTCAACTTGAGGAAATAACCACTTTTGTGGAGAAAAAAATGCAAGTATAGATAATATTTGATGGTTGATATAGTCAGTCGGTCTTAGTAATTTTACAATTAAACAAACCTCAAACGCTACTTAATATAATTTGTAAAATAAATTTGTCCAACTATTTTTACTTTAATAAACAGCTTGAATGAATAAAATAATTATCGTTAACTTCCTTTTGCTAGTTCTTTTTTTGAGCTGTCAAGAGCCTAAAATTTATACTATGAATATGCCTGACACTATGCCTCCTCTTTTTCAAGTTCAGGCTGGCTTGCCACCAGAAAAGCAAAGTGCCAAAGTAGTTTTTGAAAAATATATACAAACAAGAATGGGCAATGCTCAAGCCAATAGGCTATATGCAAATGGAGATTTTTATAAAATTTATCTCGGCTCAAATCAAAGTTTGAAAAAAGATAGTATTGTTTGGAAAAAAGTAGGGACTATATCTCAAAAAGGCTTAGACAAAATTGAAGCCATTTCGAAAAATAGCGTAGTAGATTATTTGAGTAGTGGCCCTCACGAGTTGGTCAGTATGGCCGTTGAAAATGTCAATTGGTATTTTTACTTTGAACACCCCAAATTTGTTGAAACTCAACTAAGAGCGTGGCAGTGGAAATGGTGGCAAACTCCTAAATTTATAGGCAAAACAAATCATGTTTTGGAGCATTATTTAACTTACGAATAGTGAAAGGTATAAATTCTTATTAGCATAAAATGTAAGCATAAGCATTGTCAAGCATGTTGATTTTTTGCAATATTCTTTTTAACTTCAAAAACAGATGAATAGTCTAAGTTTTTTGGCACAAAAAGAAAAAACATGAAATCAATTCTTCACACCTCCATTTTAATTATTATTTTAGTTCTCTTGGCTGGCGGCGGCTACTTTGCTTATCAAAAATATATTGAAAATGAGAAAATCCATATAATAGAAAACATTGAACATGAGTTTTATTCAACTGATGAGTATGTATTTTCTCGTGACAATATGAAATTTTCGGAACATAAAGAATATAAAAGCTTTATTGCTCATGCCAATTATCTTTACACTTGGGAAGCAAGCGTGCCGTTTGGTTTCAAGACACAAGATGTAGAAATTGACTATGATAAATCAAGCAAAACACTAAAATTGACAATAAAACAGTTGCGGCTTTTTCCTTTGACTGTAAAAAATCAGAAAAAAAAGAAAACAAGCGAATTTGCTTACTTCAATCATGGCGACCTCGCTGCACAATTTTGGGAAGGCATTAAAAAACATACTGAAAAATTGGTCAATAAGGAATTTAAGAGCAAAACAGAGCAGCGAAATGCGATTAAGGAAATTAGCAGAAATTCTATTCAAGTGAAAGTAACTGAAATTTTGAAAAAGTTGGATATTTCAGATATTAATGTAGAGGCAGACATTCAGAGTATGTTGTTGTATCACAAAGTTCGGGTTTAGTTTTTGTTTTTTTTAACAGGCTTGAATGAAACTTGATAGATAAAACTCTATTTGCAATTCTTCTTTTGCAAAAATCGTATTAAGTTTGTATATTACTCATTGCACTAAAAAAAGAAAAAAACATGAGTCATCTTTCAGATAAATATATCAATCCACTAACCGATTTCGGCTTTAAAAAACTTTTTGGAAGCGAGCCAAATAAAGATTTATTAATTGATTTTTTGAATCAAATACTCCCAAACTCACAAATAGAAGATTTAAGCTATGCCCAAAATGAACACTTAGGTTCAAATGAATTGGATAGAAAAGCCATTTTCGATTTGTACTGTATAGGAAAAAATGGAGAGCGTTTTATTGTAGAAATGCAAAAGGCGAAACAAAATTATTTCAAAGACCGCAGTCTTTATTACATCTCTTTTCCTATTCAAGAGCAGGCAAAAAAAGGCAATTGGAACTATAAACTTGAAGCCGTTTATTCCATTGGCATTTTAGATTTTGTTTTTGAGGATTTGCCAGAAGGAGAAGTTTTGCATGATGTTAGTTTAAAAGACCAAAATAATAAGGTTTTTTACGATAAGTTGAAATTCATATATATAGAACTGCCTAAGTTTAAGAAAAAGGAAAGCGACTTGGTAACTCACTTAGACAAATGGCTTTATGTTTTTACGCATTTATCAGATTTGGAAAAACGCCCAAAAGCTTTGCAAGAAAGAGTGTTAAAAAAACTTTTTGAAACAGCCGAAATTGCCAAATTTTCAAGAGCAGAACGAACAACTTATGAAAAAAGTTTGAAGTATTATAGAGATATTCAAAATGTAGCTGATACCTCAAAAGAGGAAGGGCGTTTGGAAGGCATTGAAGAAGGACGTTTGGAAGGCATTGAAGAAGAAAAAGAACGTTCAGAAAACAAAGAAAAAAATACTATTATTCGTATGTATAAAGCTGGTATGAGTTTAGAACAAATTGCTGATTTATTGAATATTTCGATAAAAAAAGCAGAATATATTGTAAAGCAACACCAAAATGAGGAAGATTAATAAAAATAAAACCAAAAACTTTGAAAACTCAATAAAAAATGCAAGCTTTGCACAACTTATCAAGTAGTTGAACTAGCTAGAGGAAGGGTGACCGAGTGGTCGAAGGTGTACGCCTGGAAAGCGTATGTACTCCAAAAGAGTACCGAGAGTTCGAATCTCTTCCCTTCCGCTTTTTTAGTTCCAACATTTTGCTTTCAACAAACCTAAACCGCTTCTTTTTTATTGACAATAGGCAACAGCACCAAAGATGCAAAACCAACCAACAACAACATAAAGGTTTGCCCACTCCAAGCTATCCAACCAAAAACATAACCCAACTCATAAGGAATATCATATAAGGCTAAAACGGCTGCTACCACCAAAGGATATGCTCCGATTCCGCCTTGTGTAGCGACAACCGCAAAACTTCCAAATACAAAAACGGCCAAACCTACTTGCGGCCCCAAACCACTCGTAAAATCAGTTGTGAAAAAGCAAGCGTAAATCATAACAAAATACATTGTCCATATAAAAAGGGTATGAGCGATAAAAACAGGTAAGTTTTTAACGTTTTTGACCGATTTTATGCCTTCCCAAACACCCAACATCAAGGTTTGCAATTTTTTGTAAATAGCGGTTTCTCGAAAATGTGTGCTTAAATATTTTGCTAACAAAGCTAAAAGTGCCACAAAAACAGCTATCATTCCATATAATAGCCAATTGCTAGAATCGCCAAAGCCATCTATTTTGAGCAAAAAAGGTTGTAAAATATTTTCGTTGAAATATGCTCCTAAAATTTTGAACTGCAACAAAACCGCAAGTGCCGTGAACAATAGTAGCATAATAACATCTAATAAACGCTCTGTTATGACTGTTCCAAAAGCCTTGTCGATTGGTATTTTTTCGTATCTATTGATGATGCCACAGCGTGTGATTTCGCCCAAACGAGGAAAGGCCAAATTGGCGAGATAACCAACCATGATGGCCAAAAAAGCATTGATTAATCGTGGGCGTTTTTCAAAAGTTTCAATCAGCATTTGCCATCGCATAGCACGACTCAAATGACTCAAAATGGCGAAAAATGCCGATAAAACGAGCCAAAAATAGTTGGCATCTTGCAAAGCTTTTCGCATTTCGGTTTTGGCTTCTGGCGAAAAATTGCTCAACGGCCACCATACCAAAAAGATACCTAAAGCTAGAAAAAACGAGAATTTTATGATGGATTTGGTTTTATCGCTCAAAATATTTGTTTTTGAAAAGTTTAGAAATGTATGTTGTCTTTTGCCTTTGACGAAAAAAATTACTCTTTTTCCAAAAGCATATTATCAATCAATCGAACCGCACCAATGCGAACTGCTGTGCAAGCTACCAATATTTCGGCTTCTTCCCAACTAGCGACATTCTGCAAAGTTTTGGCATCTACAATTTCAAAATATTCTACACTCATACCTTCAATTTGGTTCAAAAGCTCCAAAGCCTTTTGTTTTACCTCTTCAATCGTCATATTTTGTTCCAAAAACCATTGTTTGGCGTGTCGCAAGCTGCTCGAAATGCCCAAAGCTCGTTTTCTTTCGTCTGCCAACAAACGCACATTGCGTGAACTCATCGCCAAGCCATCAAATTCTCGCACAATCGGACAACGCACGATTTTTATATTACTTTCTGTTATTTCCAGCATTTTTTGAATGATAGCAAACTGCTGAAAATCTTTTTGTCCCATAAACAATTCATCTGGCTGCACAATATCGAGCAAACGTTTGACTACCTTTGCAACGCCATCGAAATGTCCTGTGCGATACTTTCCTTCCATTGGCTGGTCTAAATTATTGAAGTCAAAAGACACCAAGTTATTTTCTACATCTGGTGGATACATTTCTGCGACACTCGGCACAAAAAGCACATCGCAAGCTTGGCCTTCGAGTAATGTTGCATCGGTGGCAACTGTACGAGGATATTTATCGAAATCAGTAGCTTCATCAAACTGCTTCGGATTCACAAAAATACTACAAACTGTTATATCTGTATTTTTTTTGCTTTTCTGAATCAACGACAAATGTCCAGCATGTAAAGCACCCATTGTTGGCACAAAACCGATACTCAAATCTTCGTTTCGCTGTGTTTGTAAAAAAGCTTGTAAGTCTTTTACAGTTTCAAAAAATTTCATATTTTCTTTCATAAAAAATCAGTAACAAAAATGAGTGGCAAGATACGCATTATTTGAGAACGAACTGCTAGTTTTTTGACGAAAAAAAGCCTAAAAAATAGCTTTTTCTATCAAAAACCTGTAATTTTGCGACATTTATTTGACAAATCTTTTCGTGCTTATTTTTTAACTACTACAATTTTCTATTTATGCAAAATAATAAGTTAGTTTATGTGTATCTTGTTGTTTTTTTACTTTTTATTTGGCTAAATATTTTGGTACACCAAAGCAAAAACGAAAAGCATCAAGCGAGTGTTGCTCAACCAGAAATGACAATAGCTTCGAGTAATCCTTTAAGTGAAAAAGCAAAGGATAAGAAACCTCAAAAAGAAGAAAAAGAGCCAGCAAAAACACCTGATGATAGCCTTAGTATGATTGTGAAAAATGCTTTTGCCGATGCAAATTTGGTAAAGATGAGCGATATTGATGCAAGTCTCAAAATGGATTTGCGATATGCAAGCGACAACAATTTTATGGAGAAAAATGTATATGGCAATTTATCGGATTGCTATTTGCAGGCAGAAGTAGCTCGAAAACTAGCAAAAGCTCAAGAATTTTTGCGAGAAAAATATCCTAAACAAAGTTTGCTATTGCTAGATTGTGCCAGACCTTTGAGTGTGCAAGCTACTATGTGGGATTTGGTGAAAGGAACAGAAAAACACCGATATGTTGCTGCTCCGAGTGCTACACCTTTGCATTGTTATGGCGTAGCAGTAGATGTAACTATTGCCGACAAAAATGGCAAGGCAATAGATATGGGAACAGATTATGACTATTTTGGCGAGTTGGCACAGCCTCGTTATCACCAAAAATACTCGAAAAATGGCAAGCTTTCTGCTAGACAATTGACCAATAGAATTCGTTTGCGTGAAGTGATGAAAAAAGCTGGCTTTCGAGCTATCGAAACGGAATGGTGGCATTTTAATGGTTTTAGCAAAAGTGAAGCGAAAAAACGCTATCGTATTGTCAAGTAATTTTTTTCATTTTTTTCTCAAAAACAAGATTATCAACATTTTAAGTAGTCGAACAAAAATAATGTAACATCTCGTCGTTGCTAACACACTAATTGTCAATACGTTAGCACCGAATCTACCATTTATTAAATAGTGCTTGGCACTTATATATTTTTATTTCTCTATGAAAAACTTTTTTTTACTTTCTTTTTTATTCCTTTTCATTTTATTATCTACTGCAACAAATAGCTATGCTCAACAACTTAAAGAAGTGATTGGCTGGCATCGCAATTTTTTGGACGAAACAGATTCCGAGAAATATTTGGAACGAAAATATCACCCAGAAGGCTGGCTGTTGAGCGAAAAATATTTTATGCTCAATCAAGGCACGAGTTATATGTATGATATGCAAGGTCGTGTGTTGGTAGATACAACTTTTGGCGGCGAAGTGATTGGCATTACGCATTATGAATACCGACAAAATATGACTGTCACAACGCAAAAATATCATCAAAATACAGTAAGAAATAACATTTACACGAATGAAAAAGGGCTTATTGTAGAAGAAAAAACTTTTTTTAACAAAGATTTGTACCATCGTGTTGTCAAAACATATAATGCAGTCGATAGCTTGATTGGCGAAATGCACTACGATTATCACGACAATACGGAACAGGCGAAAAAGCGAAAAGTTATTCATGTTTATGACAAAAAAACAAGGCTAAAAAAGCAAATTATTTCATATAATTATGATGGCTCAGTGCAAAACATGACGACTTATCAGTATTTTCCAGGAAGCAATGACTTGCGTGAAATGGTGGAAATGAACGAGACAACGACAGGAACAGTAGCTTACAAAACAAACTATGAATATAAAGGTGGTAAGCTTTGGAAAGTGATACATACGTCTAGTCATCCAAGTTGGGAGTACAAATCTATCGAAATTTATAAAGATGGCAAACGAATAAGAGATAGAAATTATGTGAATAATGAACTTGAGGAAGTCATTGATTATCAGTATGTTTATTATGATTTATAAAACTCATATCAATGAATAACAACAATTTTCAATTTATATACAAAACATTTTACGAACTAAGTTTGCAAGAATTGTACGACGTAATGGCTTTGCGGCAAGAGGTTTTTGTGATTGAGCAAAACTGCCCTTATCTTGATGCCGATGGCAAAGACCAACAATCTGACCATTTGTTGGCGTATGCCGAAAATGGCGATTTAGCGGCTTATTTGCGTATTGTGTATGCAGGTGTTAGCTATAAAGAGTTGTCAATCGGCCGAGTCGTTACGGCTCAAAATTATAGACGTATTGGCTTAGGCAAGTTGCTGATGCGAAAATCTTTGGCTGACATAAAAAATCGCTTTGGCAATGTGCCTATTCACATTTCTGCTCAATGTTATTTAACCAATTTTTATGAGGATTTTGGCTTTGAAATCGTGGGCGAAAGTTATTTGGAAGACGATATTCCGCATATTGGAATGATTTTGAGAGAGGTTTTGTAGAAAAAACTCAAAAAATGCAAAAGCCTTGCTAAATTCAAAAAATCTAGCAAGGCTTTTTTACATTAAAGTTATAACATTTCACTCATTATAAATTAACTCAATAACAGTCTTATCAATTCTTCGTCCTTTTTCTTTGGCTATATCCATAACAGTTTCTCGTATAGTTTCTATTTTATGTGGAATGCCTGGGCTATAATAATATTCATAAGTGTTGTTATCTTTAATTTCGAAAACTGCTTTTTTAAGTGCCTTTTTCATGCCTTTTTTGTTAAGCTTCATTTTCTTAAATACTTGCTTTAACATTTCTCTAGTATCATTTGGGTCGAGTGTCATTTCTTGTTTTAATGTACAAAAATACTCTTCAAAATCGACATTTTCAAAATACATCTTAGTATTAGCTTTGATTGGTTTTCCACCAAACATATTTGGCAATAATTCTTCATAAAGTATAGGTTCGGTCACATCATACTCCAAGCCCATAGGAAAATGAAAATACTGCAACTCTTTGAGCAGCAGTTGTTCTATCCCTTGTTTTGAACTATAAATTTGTTTAATTGGCTGCATTGATTGCTCTATTGACTTCCGTTTTGCTTTGTTGTTTCCGCCCAAAGATTCCAATATATCGTCAAACATGCTATTCATATTTTCTCCTACTTCTTCCCAATTTAAGATTTCAAGCAGTTCGCCAAACTCCGAAGTTTTATATTGAATATCTGTTTTCTTATATTTAGTAAACTTTTCTAACAATTCTTCTGGTATGTTATATGTACTTCCCAAGTTATTTTCATAACTCCAATTGACGGTATAAGACGTGTCTGTGGCATCAACAACCGTAAAGTTGGCAACATAAGCCCTTTCTTCATCTTTTGTTAATTCTCCTTCTTTCCAATCTTGTCTTATTTTAGTGACTTTGAAATCATAACTATCTCCAACTGACCAATATGCAACGAATGCAACTTTGGTTGTATCAACTTGGGCAAATAGTGGTATTGTGAAAAAGAAAATAAACACTAAAGCTAGATAATTTTTCATGATTTTTATGTTTTATTATGCTAAAAAAATGGTTTTATAAAATAAATTTTCGCTCAAAATAAGCCAAAGAAGCATTGCATTTTCTGGCTTTCGCAAAATCGTAGTCTTTCAAAATCTCTACCATAAAAGCACTTCGTTTTCCTGCAAATTCTTTAGGTATTTGTTGATTAAATGCTTCTTTTGTTATTTTTTCTGTATCTAAAAACAGCTTTTCTTTTAGTTTAAATTCCTTTGCTTTTCCTGCTATAATTCCTGCCAAATACCAACTTTCTATTTCTTCTTTTACAATACTTATTTTTTCATTTTCCAAACACTCGCTATACTTGTCATAAATTTTCTGCTTTTGCCGACTTACGCAATGTGATTTATCGCCATGAGAATCGAAATCGCCTAGAAAAATATAATCGTATATTGGCACTTGTTGGCAAGTTTGAATCAAAGCTTTCAATTTTTGCTTATTCATCACAGCATATTTCAAAATTTTGATATGACTGTATTTTTCTGCTAAAAACGGCTTTATAATTTTTTCAACAAAACGCTCATCATCGATTCCTTCTACGAAAACAAATAATTGCTTGTAACTCATTTTCTATAATTCTAGTAAGTTTTGGGTAAATAGTTCGTCTATGCCAAGTTCATTTTCCAAAAATGCTTTTACCATTTCTTGCTCAATTGGTCGGCTGATTTGTGCAAAGCCTTTTTCGTCTCTCGAAACCAATAGCAAATCTTCTAATTTTTGAATATGTTTTACAATTTCTGGATTGTGTGTCGTAATGATAATTTGCTTTTTTTCGGAAGCATCATAAAAATACTGCACTAATTTAGCTATCAAAGCTGGATGAACGCCATGTTCTGGCTCTTCAAACACCATAAAAGGCTGTTTTTCAAAAAATAAGGCTGCAATAATTGCTGTTACCGCAATCGTGCCATCGGAAAGCAAAGCACTCGGAAAACGTGCTTCACTGTGCTGTTCTTGCACATTGAAAGCCACCGACTGACGATAAAAATTATCCATTTCCACCATTTTTATAAAAGGCAAAGCATCGGAAACCAAATTTGAAAAGGAACGTGCTTTTTCTTTATCTGCCAAAATTTTTTTGACAACTAAAGATAAGTTTTCTCCGTTTTCTTCCAAATCTACTTTGCTTGTTATATGCGTACTCTGTTTTGCTTTTTTTAGGTCAAAGTCATAAATGGAAAAACTAAGATAACGTAATGGTAATGCTATTTTTATTAAACTTTTTGTTTTTGCAATAGGTAAAAATGAGTTTATTTTTACTTTTTCAAAATCAATTTCAGATGATGTTCCATTTTTGAATGAAATATTCATTTTTTGATTTTTAAAAGAATTAGTCTCTTTAAATACACCATTTTCTAAACTTAATGTAAAATTAACTTTACTAGATGCTTCTGTTGTTTCTTTTTCAATCTTAGTTCTATAAATTAATTCTTCTCTTAAAATTTTAGCCGTTTGATTATTTAATACTTCTATTTCTATTATATATTTTATGCTAATTACAATAAAACGAAACCTGCTATTTTTTTTTATTTGTTTATAAGAAGCTATATAATGCTTAAAAGAAGATTCAAAACTTATCTCAATCCTAGTTACCTTATTCTCATTTCTCAAATTCTGAAAAAATTCTGCTCCGCCACTCAAAGAAATGGCATTTTCTAAACCATAATTTTTAAGATTTCGCAAAAACTTTAAGGCTTCTATAAAATTCGTTTTGCCAGACGCATTCGCTCCTACTAGCACATTCATTTTGCCTAGTTTCACTTCTACATCTTCAAAATTCTTGAAATTCGATATTTTAACGCTGTTAATTATCATGTCGTTTGCCTTTCATTTTTGAAAAAGGGTGCTTATAAAAAGCACCGCTATTGAGTACGCTATAAAGTAAGCTTCCTCAAATTTTCAAGATATTAGAAATGACATATTTCTAGAAAACGATAGGTCATCACTTTTTAGATTTGACGCTTTTGGCTAGAAAAATATGTCATTTCTTCCTTGTTATTGAAAAAAGTTTTGAATTAGAAAAAAAACTATTTCCCTCTTCTCCCCTGTGCTGCACGATGTCGCATACTGATGAAAAAGCCAATCACCATCACAAAACAGCCTAGCCATAACACATTGATATATGGAAAAACAATGGCTTTCATAATGATAAATTCGGCAGGTTCGTTGCGTTCTGTAATGCCTAGTTGTACCTTGCCTTCTTTCGGCAAAATTTTCTGAAATGCAATATTCATATTTACCGCTTCTACTTCTGCATCTACAAAATTTTCGACATTGTCACGGATATAGTAAATCGGTTCAGCAGCATATTTTTTGCCCAAAATATCAATAATTTCGAGCGTCGCACCTGCCGCAACGTCGCCTTGCTGTGGGATATAACTTAGGTTGGTTGGATTTGGATTAATGCCTTTCAAAATTACAAAACTACCACTTGTTATGAGCGTATCGCCTACCGCAAAAGATACCTCTTTGAAGTCTTCTGCAATCTCATTTTGCTTGGCTTTGTCACGCACCGAAGAGACGTGTGTAAAAATGTCTTTCGTCCAATAATGTCGAGTATCTGGGTTGGCAATCAAGCCCATACTCGGATTGATTTGTGCATTCGGATAAAGCGTAAATTCCTCCTCCGCTACATCATTTTCGTTTTCTTTCAGCTCGTATTTTACCTTATAATAAGTATTTGGCTCTGAAATAGAATCGCCTACATAAGTCACCCAATATTCATTCATCTGAATGGCTTTGTCTTTATATAACAACACATTTTCACGCTTATTTTCTTCGTCAAAATCTTCGCCGTAATCAATACCTAAAGTATTTAAAGATATTACTTCTTGTTTTCCACAAGAAAGTAAAATGCCTATCAGCATCAAACCAAAACCAACGTGAGCCACAGAACCACCTGCAATTTTTATTTTTCCAGATAAAACAACTAGCAAATAATTCAGATTTGCGATAATAGAATAAACAGCCGTAAACAATAACAAGAAATAGCCAATATGGAAGATTTCTTGAAAATAAGCAATTGCACCACTCACAATAATAGATAAAATGGTAGCTAAAGCGAGTTTTTGAACAAATTTTTGAATGGAAGATTTTTTGTATCGCAAATATTGAATAACAGCCGTCAAAGCAGCTATCACTACGCCAAACCACAAAGAGTATCTATTGTAATGTGTAACAGGTTCTGTAATAACGGTGTTTGTACCTAAAATTTTATTAATAACTGGCCAAGATGTATCTACGCTAATCAAAGCCGAAAGCATCAACATAATAATCGAAGCAATAAACATCCAAAATTCACGAGACGAAAGGTCTTCTTCTTTCTTTGGCGATGGCATAGCATTCCAACTATAAATGAGCAAGCCAATAGTCAGAAAAACGAAGGCTAACATAAAAGTTAGTAGCTGCCCAGACATTCCCAAATCTGTGAAAGAGTGAACAGACGTATCGCCTAAAACACCGCTTCTCGTCAGAAAAGTAGAGTATAATACTAACAAAAAAGAAAGTGGTAACAAAATAGCGGTTGCTTTCAAAGCGTGTCCGCTATGTTTGTAGGCGACAAGTGTGTGAATACCTGCCAACAGCACTATCCACGGCACTAGCGAGGCGTTTTCAACAGGGTCCCACGCCCAAAAACCGCCAAAACTCAAGGCTTCATAAGCCCAAGCACCGCCCATCAAAACACCTGTTCCGAGTATGCCACCTGCAAACAGCGACCACGATAAAGTAGGTGCTATCCATTCCTTGAAATCTTGCTTCCAAAGACCTGCAATGACATAAGCGAAAGGTACGAGTGTTGCGGCAAAACCGAGAAATAAAGTCGGCGGATGTATCACCATCCAATAATTTTGCAACAAAGGATTTAAGCCATTTCCATCTTTTACAAAATTGAGGTAATCTGCTCTCGCAAAAATTGGTGCATTGCCCATTTCGTTTCGCAACAATACAAAAGGACTGCTGCCTATTTTGTAGCCGAAAAAGTAAATGCCGATGAGCATAGCAGCCAAAAATATCTGCGTAAAACTAAAAACGCTCATCACAGAAGCTTCCCATTTTTTCGCTTTCGCAATGAGTACCAAACCTAAAAAGGCTGTCCAAAATTGCCACAATAAAAAGCTACCTTCCTGGCCTTCCCAAAAGCACGAAATCATATAGTGAACAGGCAAAGTCAGCGAGGAGTGTTGCCAAACATATTTGTATTCGAAGCGGTGATAAAAAATGAGTACAAAGAGTACAATAAAAATGCCGACGATAGCCAAAAAATTGATAAGAAAGCTAATACGTCCTATTTTTTTCCATGAAATACTTTCTTGCAAATTGGTATTTTCGCAACGAGTCGCCATTACGAAACTAGCGGTAGCCAAAAAAGCAGCCATCATGCTAAGAATGGTCAAAAAATGCCCCAAATTGCCGAGCAAGAGCCATTCGCCTATATAGTTTGTGTCCATTAAATTTTAGTTGAGGTTTGTTTGTCTATTGCAAAAAAACGACAAATGCCGCCGTTGCTTGATATTATTACCAACAAAGGCATTGAATATTTTTTGTTTATCTATTTTCAGAAATTTCAGATTTGCTTGCATCATAAAAACCATCTTCGTCCAATTCGTCTTCGATGTATTTTGATGGACATTTAAGCAAAATTTTTGAGGCTAAAAAGTCTTCTCCTTTCATGTGTCCTGTCAAAACGATTTGTTCGGAGCGTTCAAAATCTTGCGGTTTTGCACCTGTATAAATGACTTTTCGCACTTCGCCACCTTTATCTTTCATGTGAAACGAGAACATATTTGGGTCAATCAAAGGGTCATAAACCATTTCTCCGTCTTTTTCCAACTCGCCAACTACCTGAAAATCTTTTCCAGAAGTCGTAATAGCAGTTGAAAATGTTTCGTAAGTGCTGTAATTTGCCGAAGTGCTAATGATGAAACCAATCATCAAGCCGACAATCATTAAAGCTAAAATATGTGATTTTTTCATTTTTTATGTGGTTTTTAGTTTTTTATAAAAATCAACGCTGAACTGCAAAACAAATCATTTATATTTTTCCATCAAATAATCAAGATGTTCTTTTTTAAAATCTACATTAACATCTTGATTTGTATTTTCTTTGCTTGCAATGCCACTCAACGCATCAACAATATTTTTTCCTTTGATTGAAATATCACTTAATTTATTAGTAATTCTTTTTTCTTCAATTACTTTTTGCAAATCAAGCTTTGATAATTTATCTTTCATAATTCATTATTAAACTTAATTGAAAACAGCAAAATAATAAATATAATATTTTAAAAAATAAAAAAGATACCAGCATGAGTTTTTAACTCGTGCTAAACTAAAAGGGTAGCTTTTAGCTACCTATATGTTGTGTTCAAATGTTTTTGGTAGTTAAAAACTACCAATTTGATGTGGTACGAGTTAAAAACTCATACCTGTTTAGGTATTTTAAAACAAGAAGTTAATAAAATATTACATTTGTTTTTTTAACTTCCTTACCGCTGAATAATGCTATAAATTTCGTCCAATTTAGGCATTAAAATAATTTCGGTACGTCTATTTTTTGCTTTATCTTCTACATTTTCATTATCGGCAATCGCATAATGTTCGCCACGCCCAGAAGCAATAATATTCAAAGGCGAAATGCCATATTCTTCTGTCATAATTCGCACAATAGAAGTCGCTCTATAAACGCTCAAATCCCAATTATCTTTATAAACGGCTGTTTTTATCGGCACGTTGTCAGTGTGTCCTTCTATTATTACGTCTATTTTAGGGTTTTTGTTCAGTACATTCGCTACTTTTGCCAAAGCCATTTTTCCCTGTGGATCAACTTTGATGTCTCCAGGCTTAAACAAAAGCTTGTCAGACAAAGAAACATATACTCTGCCTCCTCTTCGTTCTACGATAAGTTCTTCTGCCGAAAAACTACCCAAAGCATTTTGCAAACTCTGAAATAGCATTTGTTGCTCTGCTTCTTTTCGCTGAATACTAGCTCTCAACTCTTGCACAAGTCTTTCTCTTGACAACAATACTTTTTCTTTATCTGCCAACTCTTTTTCCTTATCTGCTAATTTGCCTTGATTAACTTTTAGCTTGCCTTGATTGACTTCCAATTCTGCTCTTTTTTTCAAAAGCTGCTCCGTCAATTGGCTTGTCGTGAGCGAGCTAGATTGCACCAAATCACTATAACGCTTGTATATCTCACGATAAGACGCACCGCAATTGCTCGTATCTCGCTTTAGCATCGCAATATCTTCTTTCAGTCGCACACGCTCTTGGTCTGAATTGAGTTTTTCGGCTGTCAAAACGCTCATTTTATATTCTATATCTTGATATTTTTTGCTCGAAACGCAAGCACTCAATTGCAAAATGAGCGTCAGAAAAGCGATGCGAAAAATATTTAATCGGTTTATTGTCATGTTCTTTTTGCTTTTTTATAAAAAATTATAGCATTGCAAAATATTTTACCTTTTTTGTCATTACGAGCTTGCGAAGTAATCTACAATCTCATGCCGAAGACAGCGAAATATCGTTTAACTTCATCCCTACCGCTTATCATTCTGGATTGCTTCAAATTTTTTCACTTCGTTTAAAATTGCGTCTATGACAAAAAGTCGGTAGTTTTTGTTTTAGATATTGTTATTTTTTATGCTAATGACTCGTTCTAAAATTTGGGGAAATACATAGCCAGCTTAGATTAAAAAAATTATACTTACATTTGTTTGAAAAAGTTGTTTGCTTTCTTTTTTCTAAAAAACACCTTTTAGTCAAAAAAATTGAAACACCTTGTATAAAGCAAAGTTAAGGAATTTGTATTGGAGTAGCTATATTTCCTGACAGGAAAGGCTTTTTTTTAACAAATTTTTCTAAAAAATACAACCTTTGCACTTCAAACTATACTGAAAAATATCAAAAACATGAATATAACATTCAAACAAAGCTTGCCTACACTCATTTTACTAGCTTTATTTACCATTATTGGCTTTGTGCTTCATTTTTTGGGCAAAGAAATTTTTTGGTCTGGCTATATCGCCATGATGCTGTTTTACGCACTCATCTTTTTGTTTGGTACTTATGCGTCCAATTTGCGAAACTCAAATACAGATACAGATGTGATGTTGGCAGGCAGAAACATTCCGCTTTTCATCGCAGTTTTCACGATGAGTGCAACTTGGGTAGGCGGCGGCTACATCAATGGAAGTGCCGAAGCTACCTACAAAAGCGGTTTGGCGTGGGTGCAAGCACCATGGGGATATGCTTTGAGTTTAGTGATTGGAGGATTGTTTTTTGCTCGAAAAATGCGAAGATTTGAGTTTAAAACTATGTTAGACCCACTTTCGCAACGCTTTGGAAAGCAGATGGCTGCTCTCCTATTTTTGCCTGCTTTGATGGGCGAAATATTTTGGACGGCAGCTATTCTCACCGCTTTAGGTACGACTTTTGGAACGGTTTTGGGCTTAGATTTCAATACTTCTATCGTTTTTTCGGCCTTAATTGCCATTGCATATACTGCTATCGGTGGCTTGTGGGCGGTAGCACTCACAGATGTTTTACAGCTTTTTTTGCTCATGTTTGGATTGTTGTTGGTATTGCCTTTTGCGTTAGAAAAAACAGGTGGTTTGAGCGAAACATTGGCACAATATGAACAGCTAAAAGGTTCGTTAAGTTTTTTTCCTCCGTGGCAAGCTTGGAATGCTGAATTGCACCCAAATTGGGGAAATTATTTTTGGAATTGGTTAGATTATGCTCTGCTACTGACTTTTGGTGGTATTCCGTGGCAAGTTTATTTTCAGCGTGTGTTATCGGCAAAAAACGAAAAAACGGCTATGTATTTGTCATTCGTTGCGGCTTTCGTCTGCATTTTAGCAGCCATTCCAGCTATTTTGATTGGTATGATTGGAGCTGTCACCGATTGGCAAAGTTTGGGATTGCCTCCACTTACTGACGAAAATGCAGCTTTTACATTGCCTTATGTCATTCGATATTTGACCAATCCTGTTGTCGCAACGGTAGGTTTAGGAGCAGTTGCAGCGGCTGTGATGTCGTCTGTCGATTCGTCTATTTTGTCGGCTTCTTCTATGGCGAGTTGGAATGTGTATCGGCCATTGTTTCAGCCAAATATCAGCTCCGAAAACTTGGCAAAAGTTATCAAAAAATGTATTTGGATTATCGGTATTGCAGCGACTTTGTTGGCTATTCAAGTAAAAAGTGTTTATGATTTGTGGTATTTGTGTAGCGATTTTGTGTATGTCATTCTTTTTCCGCAACTCGTAACGGCTCTTTTCGATAAAAAAGCAAATAAATATGGAGCAATGTTGGGTTTTGCTGTTGCTTTTGTGTTGCGTTTTGGTGGCGGCGAACCAACTTTAGGCATTCCGCAAATTTTGCCTTATCCAATGGTAGCTGATGGCGTTGTTTTGTTTCCGTTTCGCACTTTCGCCATGATTTCTAGTTTAATAACAATTATTGTTTTTTCAAGGCTAACGCAAAAAAACTGTTCGCCTACTATTTTGAAAAAGGCTGGCTAGTTTTTTAAGAAAAAAAGGCCGAAAAAATAACGTTTTCATTTATTTATAAACGTTATTTTTTCGGCCTTTTACTTAGTTATTTTTTTTCAGCAGAAAAGAAAAAAACAAAATTGCTTAATGCTCTGAAAGTTCCAGAATACGAGGATTCGTTACATCTAAAATCCAAGCAGTTTCATAAGTTTCAAAACCTTCCAAACTTCCTCTTTCTACAGTTTGGGCATCTTGGTTTATCCAATATATTTTATTTTCGTTATTATTGACAGAAATAGCTTCGACAGGCAAAGAGTTGTAAGCATTACCTAGAATATTTATTTCTTCAGTATCTAATGCCAAATAAGCTATTTGATGTTCGCCTAAGTTTTCTACATAATACATTCTATTTTTTACTTCATCAAAATGAATGGCCGTAATGCCAGCATTTGGGCTTGCATAAATAGCTGTAATATTTGTAGTAGTAGTTCCACTAGCAAAGTCGCTGAGATTTATTTTATAGATGCCATATTGGTCACTAAAATACAAGATACCTTCCTTATCGTCAATAGCCAAACCGCTAAACTCAGTAGCTTGAGTAGCATAAATCTGCTCTACAACCAAGTCATTTCCATCAATATCAGTACGATAAATTTTAGCAGTATAAATGCCTTCTATTTGGTCATAATAGTAGCCTGTCCAATATACATGATTGTTCTTATGGTCTGTATCAATATATTCAGGGTTTGACGAATTTTCATTTATAGTCATACTTTCTCTCGTTTCAAAATCGTATCGATAAACCCAGTTTTCATCTTTCTCAGTATAAAAGATATAAGATTTTTCCGAGTTTGTTTTCCCTGTTGTTTCAAAAGTATCAATGACAGCATCATAAGGATCTTTCTCTAGTTCAGCAGCAACTACTTCACTTTCTTCGCCTTCTTCTATGAGATAAAAAGAGACATTTTGGCCTGTCATCATAAAACTACTCGTTGTGCCTTCCAAAGTTTCGACTACAATATTTTCTGAAGCTACTGCTTCCAGACAATCTCCATCTTCCATCAATAAAGTTAAGGTTACTCTTCGATTTCCTGCAGCCCAAAATGTATGTGTTGGTTTTTCGCTATTGGAAAAATTGCCTTGCCCAAAATCCCAGCTATAACCTAGCCCATCATTTTCGTCTGGCGTAAAACTTACCTCACTACCTATCGTAATGATTGTGCCTGAATTGTCTGCTTTTCTATAATCAAAATTAGCAACTGTACTACAAGGGTCACACGCACATAACAAACAAACAACAGATAAAATTAAACATTTATAAATATAGCTTGCATTTAAATATTTCATAATGTTTTTTTATAATTAGATTTTTATTTCAAATAATATTTTGAAGTGCTAAACACTATAATCAGCTATTCTCGCTTTGAAATAAGTGATATATTACAAATTAATATTGATATA
>JBMZCV010000081.1:0-20798 GCA_049613665.1 Chitinophagales bacterium
TATATATAAAAGTCTGACAACAACCGTGAATGTCAGAAATAGCCCATCTTGCCATGTTATGTTATGATTTTTTTAAGTAAACGTAAGTCAATAAAACTGCTCAATTTCGCAAATATTAACGCTATTGAGCTATAAATGCCAAGCACTATTTAAAAAAAGTCACTTATTGCTAACAGATTAATATTCAACATATTGATTTTCGCAATTTGTAGAATAAACCTGTTTGACTGCTTTAACAACCTTCAAAGTTAGCGTATTAGCATTCGTAGTATAAACTTGTCTTAATACTTAGATATTTTTAGAATAGCGGTCAATATAATTCTATTGTGCTTATTTTTTGCTAAAAGTTAATTTTTTTTGTTAAACTTTTTTAAAACCAAATGGTCATAGTCAAGTTTACAATTGTTTTTTGTCGGTTTTTCCCCATCGAAAACTACTCAAATCAAAGCCAGCTAAATCAAGCATTCGGTCAGTAACAGTAGCCGCTAATTGTTCAAAATTTTGAGGGCGACTGTAAAAAGAAGGCGAAGCAGGACAGATAATACCACCAGCTTCTGTAATCGTTTGCATATTTTTGATATGAATAAGGCTGTAAGGCGTATCACGAATGCCCAAAATAAGTTTGCGTCTTTCTTTCAAAACAACATCGGCAGCTCGAGTAATTAGGTCATTGGAAATGCCATGAGCAATACGGCTCATTGTTCCCATTGAGCAAGGACAAATAATCATAACATTGTATTTTGCAGAGCCAGAAGCAAAAGGAGCAAAAAAATCTTGCTTGTCATATAGCTTAAATGGATATTTGGCATAGTTTTTATTGTTTAATTCATACTGCCAAACATCTTTTGCATTATCAGACATTACTAACCCAACAGCTTCAACTTGTTCATGAAGTTGCAATAATTTGTCTAATAATACCTTTGCATATATTGAGCCACTAGCTCCCGTAATTCCAATAATAATCTTTGTTTTCCTATTCATGGTTTGATTTTTTTTTATAAAATAAAACAATAAGTCAGTAAAGTTATGTAAAAAATAACTATCTTGCGACTTGACTTCCAAAAAGACAAACTTTAATTTACTGCATTTAAGAAATCTATAAAATCTGTTTGGTTATGAAAAGAGTTTTCGCTACCACTTTAACAATTAGCTTACTTATGCTAATTTCTGTTGTTGCTTTACCCAATAATGGCAGCACTTCCAACAACGGAAACGCCAAAATCAAGTGGCTTACCTTCGATGAGGCTGTTAAACAAAATAAATCTCAACCTAAAAAAATATTTGTCGATTTATATACTGATTGGTGTACATGGTGCATAAAAATGGAAAAAGCAACATTTGAGCATCCTGACATCATTGAATATATCAATGAAAATTTTTATCCTGTAAAGCTAGACGCAGAAACACGCAGAAATATATCTTTTCAAAACAACCAATATATCTATCGACCAGACGCTGGTAAACGAGGTGTACATGAGTTGGCGATTTTCTTAACAAGAGGTAAATTAAATTATCCTTCTGTTGTATTTTTAGACGAAAATTTAAACAATCCACAGCCTGTTTCAGGTTTTCAAAATCCTGTGGCAATGGACAAATTGTTAAAATTTTTCGGTGAAGATTACTACAAAAATCTTGATTGGGGAATTTTCAAACAAATTTATGAATCACCTTTGGAGGGAAGAAAAGCTGTTCCAGAACATGATGCTTATGATATTCAACCAATCACAACAGAAAAAGCAAACACTCCTGCTCCAAAAGCAAATACGACTGTTCCTGCTAAAAAAGTAGAAACAACAAAAACAGAAACGACACAACAAAAAAGCACTACCTCTACAACAAATGCAAATGCCAAAGTTGAACCAACATCTGTTGAAAAAGTTGCACCAGCATCTGTTGAGAAAAAAGCAGAAAAAAGCACACAAAAAGTAGAGAAAACGGAAAAAACCAAAAAAGCGAACAACAAGAATAATCGCCGAAATCGCAAAAATAAGAAATAGGCAACTATTCAATAGCTCTTGGCACTTAGCAGTAAGTTTTTAAGACAAAATGCAAAGCTTCGTCAAACTACTTTTAGTCAAACAAAAAAATAACAGCCTATATTAATTAGTGCTTGTCACTTATTTAATATTCTTAAAAAAAACATCTCTATTTTATGAGGTGTTTTTTTTATGTTCACACCTCAAAATAACAAATCAAAACCATATATATTTTAGCTTTTCCAATTGCTCAAATCTCTTTTTATCAAA
Organism: Chitinophagales bacterium; assembly: GCA_049613665.1. Taxonomy (GTDB): domain Bacteria; phylum Bacteroidota; class Bacteroidia; order Chitinophagales; family UBA2359; genus JBMZCV01. The sequence continues at coordinate 2,247 of JBMZCV010000081.1, forward strand.
CTCTCCAACTGCTCAACATCTTTGCGAAAAGCCATTTTCAAAAAAGTTCTTGTTGCTTCATTCATAGCAACCCTTTCTTGCTTTTTGCTATTTAAAGCATACATCCAATCTTGCACACGATGTCGCCACACACGATAAGGCAATATAATTTTGCTCAACTGTATCAAAAATTTTGGCCGTCGCTTCAAGACATTTCGCAAACTCGCAAAACGCACTGTTTTATTAGCATTAATACGCTCAAAACTAACTTCAATATTTGCTACAAGCCCTAAAAAAGACAAGCATTTTTGATATTCTTTTTTTGTATCTTTCACAAAATCATCAAACAAAATAACATGCACATTTTCTGAGCCAAAGGTTTCAATATAACGCTTCACTTGCTCATAATATCGTGCCACCTCCGAATAATATAATGCCTCATAAGGGCAGCCAATATAAGGCGGCAACCGTTTGCCTTTTCGCCTTTCGGATTCTGCTTGCAAAGCCAATTCAAAATTTTCGATATCTTCATTTCCCGAAAACAACTGCTGACTATGCAACGAATATAACATTTCAGTAGGCTCTCTTAGCATCACTATAATTTTAGCATTTGGTTGAAATGCTTTTATCTCAGCCGCTGCTGTCTTTGAATATAAATACCAAACAGAAGCTTCGCCAATTTGTTTTGCACTTGATGGAACAGTCTTAAAAAATGACAAATAATAATCTAAAGGCGTGTGTGCCTCTCGAAAAGTAAAGTCTTTGCCAAAATAATATAACTCTTTGGGAGGCATAAAAACATGAGGGTGCTTCTTTAAATATTCATACAAAGCAGTTGTACCACTTTTAGCCGCTCCAACAATAAAAAAATTTGGTTTCTGTATCATAAAAATGTCAAATCAAAAATTTGAAAGAAAAATGAATAACAATTGTTTTACTTTAGCCACTCAACAACTAAAACACCATACAAAGGTACATAAAGTTTGTTTATCACGAAAACAATAAGTAATTGTTTAGGTATGAGTTTTTTAAATAAAGAATTAGGCTTTTTTAGCCAAAATTGCTACTGATAAACCATTACAACAAAACTACCTTTGCTTTCAAACTGTTTTACTTTTGAATTCAAGATTAAGTTAAGTGCCAAGCACTATTAATCATAGGACAAATTGCTCTTAAAATTTGTCCGATTACTCACAACCAAAAATCGTTAGATACTTAGCGATTTATCTATTATAAATAATTGCAATAAAATTTATGGAACAACAATCTCATGTTTATGTGGCTATTATGGCTGGTGGCATTGGTAGCCGTTTTTGGCCAAAAAGTAGAATACAACAACCGAAACAGTTTTTAGACATATTAGGAGTAGGCAAAACACTATTACAATCGACTTATGAGCGTTTTTGCAAAATTGTGCCTAGCGACCATATATACATTGTTACTGGCGAAATTTATAGCGATTTAGTCAAAGAACAGCTACCCAATATCAAAGATTTTCAAATTGTGGCCGAACCTATGCGACGCAATACTGCTCCTTGTATAGCATATATCGCTCACAAATTGCAGGCAAAAGACCCTAATGCAGTATTTGTTGTTGCTCCTTCTGACCATCTTATTCTCGAAACAGAAACTTTTGTGAATATTGTTGAAAAAGCAGTAACTTTTGCTTCTCAAAATGATGTTTTAGTTACTTTGGGCATCAATCCAACACGGCCACATACAGGCTATGGCTATATTCAATATGATGAAGACACCGAAAATGAAAATATCTATAAGGTAAAAACGTTTACCGAAAAACCAACATATGATTTGGCGAAAACGTTTTTAAATAGTGGCGATTTTCTATGGAATTCAGGCATTTTTATTTGGGATGTGCGTTGTATTATCAAGGCTTTCGAAACCCATCAAAGTGATATGAATGATTTGTTTTCAGATACAGAAAAGCTGTTTTACAATACTGAAAAGGAAAAAGATTTTATTGCATCTGCTTATTCTCAAAGCAAAAGCATTTCGATAGATTATGCTATCATGGAACACGCAGAAAATGTGCAAGTTATTCCTGCTAGTTTTGGCTGGAGCGACTTAGGAACATGGATGTCTTTGTGGGAAAAACATACGAAAGATAAAGAAGGAAATGCGTATCAAGGCAATAATGTGATGATGTATGATTCTGAAAATTGTATGGTTGTAGCACCAAAAGGCAAACTTGTCATTGTGCAAGGTTTGCAGGATTATTGCGTAGTAGATAGCGAAGATGTATTGATGATTTGCAATATTGAAGACGAGAAAAAAATTAAGATGATGAGTAGAGATGTTGCGAGGCTAAAACGAGAACGTTATTCATAAAATGCGAAAAAATATAATATTGTTTGTTTGAGTTTTTATGCGAAATGAAAAACAAACATTAAGCACACTATAAAGTAAGTACATTGTAATATAAGCAATTGGCATTTTAGCCTTTTTATTACATGTTATTTTATTCCAAAAAAACGACAACTCTCGCCGTTGCTGTGTGTTATCACCAGCAACTAAAAGGATAAATAGCGTATTTTTTCGTAACAACTTGTTGGTGATAACACCAACAAGGGCATGAACATTAAGCACACTATAAAGTAAGCTTTTAAAAACATGTCATTTATCATTTGTTATTGAAAGAAAAGCTGAACAATCTCTTTATAGAAAAAGCTAGAAATAAACAATATTATATATTTTTTGTTTTATATTTGCAATATTAAGTAGTCGTTTAGAAGTTTTTGGGCATTTCAAAACAAGATAACATCTTGAATGTCAATGCGTTAGCAACTAAACGAAGGCTTTATTAAATGGTACTTGGTACTTATTATTTTTTACAAAACCTAAGAAAAATGAACGTCAAAACTTATTACATGCGTTTTTTTCCTTATGCTTTTTTAGCGTTATTTCTTTTGTTAGTTTGCATAGATGAATCTTTTGCTCAATGTCCGATGTGTAAAAGTGCTGCTGAATCAAATTTGAAAGAAGGAGGAACTCACGCCAAAGGCTTAAATGCAGGAATTATATATTTATTTTTAACGCCTTATGCTATCGTAACAACAATTGGAGTTTTATGGTGGTGGAATAATAAAAAGGCAAAAGAAGCTGAAGTTGATTTGATGGTCAATGAAATGTTGCAAGAAACGATTGGTTAGTTCTTAGACAATATTTACTAAAGAAAATCTCTATTTTATTCAAAATTTAGAAATAACACCTCTTTAACATATGTTATTTTTTACCAATGTTTTTTATCAAAATTTTGTGAATAATTACTATTAAAACATAAAAAAGCGGGAATGTTTTCTCACAAACATTCCCGTGAAGTATCCTACTTCAAATCACTACACTCAACTCGGCGTTTGGACGAAAAGTAGTGTTATGGTCACTACTTTTTTTTTCTATCTTTTTTTGTTTAGTTTATTCATAGTCAAGCTTTTTTGCATTATCTAAAAAAATCATTTGTCTTTTTAAGGCATTACCCAAAAAGGCTTACTTATTTGCCCTTCTTCCGTACCAATACTTAGCCAATAAAAGCCTTTTTCTAGCTCGCCAACATTTACACCCAACTCATTGTAACCCAAAAAAGCTGTTGGCCATATTTTCTTTATTTCTTTGCCCAAAGCATCAAATATTTTTACTTTCACTCGCTTTTCTTCCTCCAAATCGAAACTAATGTATAAGTTGTCTTGCACAGGATTTGGAAATAAATGCACATTTTTGACAAGAATGCTTTGGCTATTAAACAAGCCACTAAAATCTAAAGAATTGAGCATTTTAATGTCTGTCCATTGCTCATCATTATAGTTCGCTATCGTTGCTATTCTAAAAGGCGAAACATTTCCATCACTTGCTTGCAAAATATCATCATCAAAACTAAATCCTTTTGTTAAAGAAACCGCTTGCCCACGAGATGTATATACTTTTACAAAATCATAGGTAGCTACGCACTTTGCTGTTCGCAACGATATATGATTTCCAAATGTTAAAGGTAGTTCATCTTTATAAAAACTTGCTAAAACATCATTTTGATAAGCCGAAATTTCGCCACTTCTAGCATCATAAGTTACTTTATAGTCGTACCAAACTCCTGCTTGAACATCTAAATTATCATTTGTTAGCATTGTCCATTCATCATCAATGACTTTATATATCTGAACGCTATTGTCATCTGTTCTGAAATAAATAAAATAAGAATTGCCACGATTTAAGCTATTTTCGCTATCGCCAAAAAAGTGAATACCTGCTCGTTTTTCGTTTCCATTTCCTTCTATTTTCATTCGCCAATGATACAAATACGCTTGTTCATCGGTTTGTTTCAAGCTGCTATGTATATTTGTATTGCTATGATTTTCGTCTTTTTGTTGCAAGCTACCTGCCGTTTCTTGCCAACTTCCGCTCACTTTTTGCCAGTCAGTATCTAAAGCATTATCGTTAAAATCGTCGTGAAAAAAGCCTTTATTGCTATTGCCTTTCCATTTGTTTTCCTCTTTATACAAAGTCTGAAAATAGCCAGATTTCATGCCTACATTACAATTGTCGTAGTCTAAAAAACGCACTTCAAACTCATTGAAAGCCCAATCTTGAATAGGTGCGATGTCAGCTTCTGGCTTGCAATTGTTCAGAACTTGCGGATTATTACCACCATTATTATTGTCATTATTGTTTGTTTGGTCGGTGCAAAACCATTCCAATTCCCAGCCATTTCCTTGTTCCGATTCGTCAGATACAAATTCTATTGTAATCGCATTTCCACTCGAAACAATGTTGTTAGGTTTATTTTGGCCTGTATAACTGCCTATTAATGAGCTATTTATACTATTGCCATCATAAATATATAAATAATCATATTCAAATTCTAAATCGAAAGCAACGAAATTTAATGCTATGCTAGAATTGTTGAAACTCTGAAAAGTTTGGCTATAATTTTCGTTATCTCGATATTTTCCCACTTTTCCGCCTGTATCAAAAACAGTTGCTTCGCAAGTTGTATTGCAGTCTGTAAATTCTTCTTCAATCAAATCCCATAAATCTGTATAGCCATCGTCGTAGCCTAAAGCCCATATTCCAATACCGCCAATTTTTCGCTGTCTTACGGTTTCATATCGCTCTTTCAAACTTGCTTTATCCTCATACCAACATTGTTTTGTTTGTCCATTATTATTCAGCGTAAAATACGGGCTTCCGCTATGTTCATCGAAACGATAAGTTTGCGAATTAGTATAGTTGTTGCGGATATAATTATAAGTTCGTGAATTGCCTGTTCCTTGCGTATTTGAGGGAATGTTACTAGAAACGGTATTCCATTCATAGCCATAATAAGGCACAGCCATAATGAGTTGTTGCGGTGAAACACCTTCGTCTAAATAATAATTGATGCTTTGATTTAAGGTATAAGGACTCCAAATATTGCCGTGATATAAAGGTGCGACAGGCCCTGCTTGACTATCACTAGAATAATGATAGTCGTAGCCCATGATAATGAATTTATCAACATAATTTTTTAGTTGATTTATATTAAAAACATTGCTCCAATCTACTGCAAACAAGGCTAATGAAATACTTGTATTCGGTCTTTCGTTGGCGAGTCTATTGTGCAAATGTTGCATAAAATTGGTAAAACTGTTGCGTTCATTGCCAGAAACTCCTTCAAAATCAATATTTACGCCATCTGCATTTCTAGCATTCAGCAAATAAATCAAATTGTCTATTAGCTTATTCCACGCATTTGAATTGTTGAGAAAAGTAGCATTGTTTGCCGAGCCAAAGTTTGTAACACACAATTCAATTTTTACGCCAGCATCTTGAGCCAAGCTAATAGCGTCTGTCGTGAGCCAATTATGTACCGTTTTGTAGTCGCCTGTTGTGGGTTCGAGTTCGTAGGAAAAATAAGATAAGGTACTGAGCAAATCGTAATCATAATTGTTGTAAACGCTCGAACCTATCCAATGTGGTTGCCAACCATAAACTTCATAATTCAAATTGCAGTTGGAAGCTTGCCGATGTGCGACATTATCATCACTGTGTGCTTGCTTTTTTGTGAGACTTTTATACAAACTATCGTATTGTGCTTCGGTTTGCAAACCTATTTTGTTATAAAAGTCTGTTTGCTCATGTCGGATAGATGTGTAAGTATTGTTTTTTTGCTGTGCAGAAGCGAGTGTTTGCAGACAAAATAAGGCGAAAAATAGATAAAAGTATTTCATGGCGGTTTCTTTTTTTATAGAATACAAGTATATACTTTTCGACCTATTTAAGTAAGTTTTGTTTAATGAGTTGAAATTAGCTTTTTACCAAAAAAAAGAAAGTCAAGTATTAACCAACTGATTATATGTTGATTAACACCTGACTTTATCTAATTAAGTAACCCAAAAATATATTCAAGAAAAAGTTGTTGTATTTAGTTAGGCGAAAGCCTTTTTCTTTTTTTTGTTATTTCTTAGTTTGTAAATTTGTAACCTACGCCACGCACCGAGTGAAAATACTCTGGACGCTTTGGATTTTTCTCAAAATATTTGCGGAATGCCAAAATAAAATTATCAATTGTTCTGGTAGAAGGAAATACATCATAGCCCCAAACAAACTGTAAAATTTGCTCCCGAGAAACAACCTCGTTTTTGCGTTCTATCAGCAATTTAAGCAATTTTGCTTCCTTTTTCGTCAGATTAATTTCACCTTTTTCACAAATTGCCTTATAAGTTACAAAATTGACATCATTATCACCAAAAGTATAAGTATTCAAGTCTTCTTCGCTATCTGTACCTTTTACACTGTGACGCATCAAAACTTTTACACGCAACAAAAACTCTTCTAAATGGAAAGGCTTTGTCAAATAGTCGTCAGCACCTTTTTTTAGTCCATGAATTTTATCTTGCGTAGAGTCTTTTGCTGTCAAAAACAAAATTGGAATATCGCTATTTTCTAGTCTAATTTGTTCGCAAACATCATAACCATCAATTTCTGGTAACATAATATCCAAAACAACGAGGTTGAATCGTTGTTCTTTAAATGCCTTCAAAGCTTGCAAACCATTGTCAGTAGCTACCACTTCATAACCTTCCATTTCGAGGTTCATTTTGATGGCTTCCTGAATGTTTTCTTCGTCTTCTACAAGCAATACTCTTAGTGTAGTCATTAGATTTAATTTTTAATATCGTTAATTAATTTTTTTATAAGTAGTTAAGTTAGACCAATCCTTAGACAAAATATTGCATTTAACAAATATATAACAAATTTTTTAATGGCAATATTCTCAGTAAGTTTTGGTATTAGACATTTTTCGCTAATGAATTGAGCTTCAATATGTTGCCACAATTGATAAAATAAAAACGTCTAATTCTTAAATAGTGCTTGGCACTTATATTCTTACAAATCGCTTGCCAAAGTAAGCAAGCTTTATATTTAAAACAGGGTTCTTTCTTTTATTTTTTAAGCTTAAAAGCTTGATTTTCAATTAATTATGTATAAATGAAAGATTTTTATTTTTTTTAACAAGCTATAACTTTATGATGCTTTTATGACATGATAGTTTAATGAGTTACAAAAAACATTTGCCTTCTCCTCTATAAGTAGGCACTTTTTCAATGATTTTTCCGTTGCCTACTATCCACAATTCATTGAAACGCTCGCACAATTCGCCAGCTTTACTGTGTCGCAAAAAAATTGGGTCGCCTAACTGCAAACTCATCTGTCCTTTATAAACTATCGGTGTTTGTACTTCGCCAGCACCTTCATTTGCTGTTAGGCTGATGCCTTTGGGCAAGTATGGAACAGGGGTTTTGTCGTTTCCAGCCGTTCCAGAAGCTGTATAGCCGCCGCCGCTACAAGTGTAGATATTGGCTTGTGGTTTTCTTACAATTTCAATGGCATAAGCGGCCGCAGGAGCATGTTTGAAGTTCACATAATTGTCGAATAAGCCAGAGGCATAAAAGCCAGAACCTACTGTAACTTCTGTTACACAGTCTTCCAATTTTGTGGTTTCGAGGCTTCCTGTGCCGCCGCCATTCACAAAATCGAGTTGATGTCCTCTTTTTTCAATCATTTTTACGACTTCGGCTCTTCGCTTCGCAATTTCTTTGATAGAGCGTTTTTTGAGCTGTCTCACCACTTGATTTTTCAAAAAATCGCCTTTCACATTGTCGCCTACGCCAGCGATTTGTGCCTCATAGCCCATCACGCCAGCCAAACGCAAAGATGGATTTGCTTCTATGGCTTTGACTACTTTTTTTGCTTGTTTTTTGTTAGTGACGCTAGAACGATATACGCCAAAGTGCAGTTTTGAGAAATCTGACGACATATCTAAGTCTAAACAAACTGGTAAAACAACCTCGTTTTCAGTTGCAATTTTGGCCAAATGATTGACGTGTTCTTCGCTATCAAGCATCAAAAAAACATTCAAGTTTTCATCTGCTTTTATAGCTTCGCAAACTGCCGAAACATGATTTTTGTGCCATGTTGGGTAAGCGACCAACAAATCATTAAAACCTTTTTTTGCCAAAAAAATCGCCTCCAAAGCCGTGAAAGCCATAATGCCTTGAAAGGGCAAACCCATATCCAAAATGTATTTCATGACTGCTACACAACGTATCGACTTAGAGGCAATGCGAATGTTTTTTGTGCCAGCTCTTAGCTTCGATTGTATGATATTTTGCTTCAATAAATCAATATCTATGAAAGCAAAAGGCATTTCTTTTCCGCTAAAAATTTGCTTGTAATAAGCGTAAGTTGGTTGTTTCATTTTTTGGTCTAAATGCAAATATTGTTGTATGCGTATAGGTTTGGTTAATAATTTCGGTATTAAGTACACTGTAAGTGCCAAGCACTATTTAATAAACGGTCGATTCGTGGCTAACGCATTGATAATCAGTGTGTTAGCTTCAACGAGAAGTATCATTATTTCTGTCCAACTACTTAATATAAGTAATTTGGCATTTTAAAAGTTTTAGAAATGACATATTTTTCTAGCCAAAAGAGGCAAATATAAAAAGTAACGACCTATCGTAGTTGTAGAAATATGTCATTTCTCCCTTAGGGCGTGTTGTTCTATTTTTGTTGTAACATTTCGGTAAAACAAAACTCAAAAACTTAGATTATAGTGTATTTATCTCAAAAAAACTCACAATTCAATCCTTACATTTTCGCAATTTCAAAAGCCTGAACGGTATCTACAAAACATTTGACACTATCGAGCGGTGTATCTGGATAAACGCCATGTCCTAAGTTTACGATATGTCCTTTTGGCCCAAAAGCTCGCAGCATTTTAATCGTTTCTTTTTCGATGGTTTTTCTATCGGCATACAACAAACAAGGGTCTAAGTTTCCTTGCAATTGTTTGGTATCGCCTACTACGGTTCGCATTTTCGCTGGATTCATATTCCAATCTAGTCCCAAAACTTCACAATTTAATTCTGCGAGTTGTGGCATTGCGAAATAAGCACCTTTAGCAAAAACGGTCATAGGCACTTCCGTAATGGCATCGCAAATTTGTTTGATATAAGGCAGAGCAAAAATATCGTAGAGTTGTGGGCTAAGAATGCCTGCCCAAGAGTCGAAAATCTGAATTAAATCTGCTCCAGCGTCGATTTGTGCTTTTAGATAGTTGATGGTGCTATCCGTAATTTTTTGCATCAAAGCGTGAGCAACTTCTGGCTGTGCATATATTAATTTTCGTGCTTTCGAGAATGTTTTTGAGCCTTGGCCTTCTACCATATAAGCAAAAAGCGTCCATGGACAAGCGGCAAAACCGATAAGCGGTACACGATTATTTAAGGCCGCTTTTGTCAGCTTGATAGCTTCTATGGTATAACCAATGTCGCTAGTGCCATCGGCAACTCTTAGTGCTGCTACATCTGCTGCATTGTGAACCGTTTTAGGAAAAAATGGCCCTTTTTTCGGTATCATCTCATAGTTTAAGCCCATAGCTTCGCAAACGACCAAAATATCAGAAAAGATAATGGCTGCATCAACATGCAATTCGTCGATAGGTTGTAAAGTTACTTCACACGCTAATTCTGGCGTTTTAACAAGTTCTTTAAAACCGCTCAATTTGGCACGCAAAGCACGATATTGAGGCAAAATTCTGCCTGCCTGACGCATAAGCCAAACGGGTTTTCTGTCGGTTTTGTGACCGAGTGCTGTTTCTAAAAAAAGATGTTTTTTCAATTATGATAAATTTTAAGTGCCAAGCACTATTTAAATAAAAGGGCTACTTGTTGCTAACGCACCGAAATCAACGCATTAGTTTTTTATTGAATACCCAAAAACTTCTAAACAACTACTTAATTTCCTCAAAATTAAGCATTTACACTTTGTCATAAAACAAAACTATATGTTTTTTTTGTAAAAACAAAGAAAAAATGACTTTCAAATGCCATTACTATGACATGAAATATTTAGAAAAAAAGCATAAGATAAGCTTAGTCCTTGATAATCAAGCAAGTAGTCGAAAAGTGCTATGCAAGCTTATTTTTTTTACATTGTTTCGATAAAAAAAAAGCAATATCTTTTTGTTGAAGATATTGCTTTTTTTAAAGAAAACACTTATGATTTTCTTTCATATTTTCGAATAATAATGCCTAACGGCCTATCATAGCTAATGTAGTTTTGTATCCAATCGACTAAAGTAACTATCTTGTTTCGGAAACCTATCAAAGAAATGAGATGAATAAACATCCAAACAAACCATGCAAATCTACCTTGAAATTTCCATTTTGGCAAATCAACCACAGCTTTGTTTTTGCCAATGGTAGCCATAGTTCCTTTATTGTGATATTTGAATGTCTGCATTGACTTATTTTCTTGCAGCCGTAGCAAGTTGTGGGCCAAATGCTTTCCTTGTTGAATAGCTACTTGAGCCAACATTGGCAGTCCTTTCGGATTTGTTTCGTCAATTTTGGCTGCGATGTCACCGATAGCAAAAACATTTGCTGTTTCTAATACTTGGTTATAATCATTAACACCTATTCTGTTGCCTGCTACCAAATTTGTTTTATCCAAACCCTTGATGGTTGCACCTTTTACGCCAGCCGTCCAAATGACGGTTTCGGTCTGAAAAGTGTTGCCATTTTCTAAAAAAACGGTATGTCCATCAAAACGTTGCACTTTGGCATTTAGCATAACCTCCACGCCTAGTTCTTTGATGTATTTTAAACTAGCATTAGACGATTCGCTCGACATTGTGCCGAGTAGTTTATCGGCAGCTTCAAACAAATAGATGTGCATATTGTCGAAATCAAACTCTGGAAAATCTTTCGGCAATACTCTTTTCTTCATTTCTGCCAATGCACCAGCTACTTCAAGGCCTGCTGGCCCACCACCAATAATCGCAACATTGACAATGCCAGCCTGTTTTTCGCTATTGAGTGTTAAAACTTTTTCTAAGTTTTGCATCAAAAAACTTCTGATATTTAGTGCATCAACAATGCCTTTTAGCGGTAGCAACTTGCCTTTTATGGGTTCAAAATTAAAAAAATTGTTGGTACTTCCCGAAGCAATCACAAGATAGTCATAAGTAATTGTTCCAATATTTGTTTCTAAAGCAGAGTTTTTTTGGTCAATTTTCGTAACTTCTGCCATTCTAAACCGAATATTCTTGATACCTCGTAAAAATCGGCGAATAGGATAAACAATACTATCTGGCTCTAAACCTCCTGTTGCGACTTGATATAACAAAGGTTGAAAAGTGTGATAATTATTTTTGTCAATAATTAAAACATCTATATTTTTATGAGCTAAATGTTTGGCTAGTGATAAACCGCCAAAACCTGCACCAATAATAACTACTTTTTTTCTATTCATTTTTTGTGTTAATAGATGTAATGAAAAAAAACTGTAAGCGATAAATGCAAAGTTGGTTACAATAATATAAAATACGTCGTTTTTTAACTCAAAATGATTGTATAGTTCTCCGAGAGTGAACTGCTTATTTTTTGTCAAAAAAGAAATTACAATTCCATTTTGAGCCAAATTTATTCTTATAAAAAGAACACCTTATAAAGCTTATTGGTTTTTGTTTTGGCTCAAAAAAAAAGCAACACCTTTTGTAATAAAAGATGCTGCTTGATAACACAAAAAATGTCTGTTTATGAAATATTTTTTTTAGTCGAAAAAAATTATTTTACCAAAATCATTTGCTTTGTATCTATCGTTTTTCCATCTAAAACAATACTATACAAATAAGTGCCAGCCGTTAGTTTTTTAGCAGAAATAGTAGTTTTAGTATTGCCTCTTGTCGCAATGTCCATTGTGCTGATAACTTGGCCATTCAGGTTTGTGATTTGCAATTGTGCAGCATTCACATTTTCTGGAATATAATATTCAATAAAAGTATCGTTTGTAAAAGGATTTGGCGAGTTTTGTGCTAAAGTAGCTGCTTTGTCTCCTTCTAAAATCATATTTTCAGTTTTGCTAGATACTTTTGAATCAAGGTTTGCCAACATGTTTTTGATTTCAGCAATGTCGTTTCTCAAAGCTTCATTTTCAGCTTTTAATGCTTCGTTTTGTTTTTCTACATTTTCGATAGTTGTTTGCTGCTCTTGAATGGCTTTGATAGCCAAAATTCCGAAATCATCATAAGCTAAAGCCAAGTTGCTATCATCTTCATTGTGACGCACGATGTCTGGAAAAATTTCTTGCACTTCTTGAGCGATAAAACCATAAGATTTGTTTTTAGCTCTTGCTTTAGATTCTTTATAGTAATATTTTGAAGGCTTCAACTCCATTACTTTGTCCAATACATTGTCTAACTGCTCAATATCCGTTTTTAGTTTTCTATCAGAACTTTGAACGTAAGCACCATCTTCATCTGTAATATCTGCTTTGATTACACCGTTGAAATAAAACTTGTAATTTTGAGTAGTCAAACCAATACCATTTTCCCAATAATCTGCGTTAGATTGGTCTTCGATTCTAAGTGATGAGTTAGCATTTGTTTGTTTGATGTGCAAGCTGTTTTGTGGATTAAAAGTATTGATAGCTATATCACTTCCTACCAACAAATCGCCTGAAGTAATACGAGTTTCCCCATGTATAGACAAAATACCATTTGGATTAATAGACTTAGTATATATAGTGCTCCAATAATCTGTTTCACTACCTAAATAAAAAGCAGTAGATTCTGAGCTTACCAAACCTTTAGAAGTAGGCAATACATGTAAGGCATGTTGATGACCAAACTCAATTAGGTCGATATATGTTCTTTTAATATCAAGGTGCAAATCGGCAGTAGAACCTGCATTTATTACATTAGGACGTTCTGGCATCATGCGTACATCGCCATTGAAATGGCCAGCCCAAACTTGTTCACTATCTCTAAAGCCTAAAGCACCTTGGACTCCTCCACTCCATTGGCTACCAATAACGGCTGCTGAGTTTGCATAATCTAAATAGCTAAAACCAGCTATACCTGCCGAATATTCATTACCCCAATTGCTAGTTCCTTTTATAGCTACATCTATACCATCTTCGCTCCAATCTACTCCACCATTTCCGAATCCACTTAAACCACTACGATAACTATAAATGCCGCTTGAGTCTGCTCCTGTTTCACCTGAAGCTCGATAGACATATAGATTGCTTTTAGTGTCAATCGCTGTTGTATTGATAGCTACATTGCCTGTATTATGATAAATACCATCTGCATCTTCTGTCCAGTCAGTATCTGCACCACCGCCAGCAGGAATAAGTTGTGTGCTAAGATTACCCAAATCGTCTGCTACCACCATTTCATAAACATCGTCAGTAGCAGCCAAATCACTAATTCTAGCAGAAGTAGTATTGAGTTTTCCAGTTATCCATGTTTCGCCTGTGCCAGCATCAATGCCAACAATGCTACTTCCGTTGTTGTCTAAAAATTGGTATTGGCCTTCAGTAGCATTAAATAGTAAGCCAAAATCGGTTACTGTACCGCCGCCGCTTTGGTAGCGAAACGCATATCTATCTGGCCCAACGAGATAATCGGCAGTAGCACCAAAACTAAGACTACCATTCATCAGAGTATTGCCCGTAGTGGCATTGATGCCCAATAAGGTCATGCCTGCTCCATCAGTAAATTGGTACTCGCCATCGGTTTGACTAAATCTCAAACCATAATTTGTTACGTTGCCACCTGCTTCATAGCGAAAAGCAAAACGGTTTGGGCCTACCAACATATCAGAACCAGAGTTAAAGCTAAGGTTGCTGTTTTGGCCAATAATAACTTTTCCATTGCTATTATTATTGATTATATCTCCGCCTACTGGTACAAATTGGGCATTTGCTTCTTGGCAAAACCCCAGAGCTATAAAAAAACTAGATAAAAAAACTGCTTTGAAAGAAAAAATACTTTTAGTCATGGTTAGTATTATTTAGTAATAAAAATATGTGTCAAATAAAATACTTGTTATTATTATTCTATCTATAAAGTCTTGATAATGTTTTACTTAAAAAAAGACATTATGTTTAGTAATACGGATAATAACAAAAATTCTTTAAAAATGCAAGCTTTTTTTTTTGCATAAAATCAATTTAAACAATTTAACAAAAAGGTTTTTCAAAAAACAAAAGCTAACATATTAACATTTAAACAAGCTTTTAGCTACTGCAATTTATTTTTGATATTTCACTAAAGAAAAAACTTATTTTTTTCTTTCAACGTTTTTTTTTATCTATATTCGTGGTTGCTCACAGATTTGAAAAAATAAAATACAACATGAATATTTATTTTGAAGCGGGAAAAGCATTATGGAAAAAATTGGAATATCGTTCAGCAATCGAACAGTTCACTAAAGCAAGCGAAATCTATCTTGCCGAAGTAGCTTTGGAAGATTATGGTCAAAGTGTTGTTTATATAGCAAATTGTCACTATATATTGCAAGAATACGATTTAGCTATTATTTTTTTTAAAAAACGCTTGGAAAATATTACCATTCAAAATAAAGAAGTAATAAATGTAAATGATATTATTGTTAATAAAATCAACATTGGTGTTTGTTACGAAAAAGAAGGAAACTTTGATAAATCATTATGGTTTTATCAGCAGTCGCTAGAGCTTTTCTTGCAACACGAAGAAACAAGAGCATCAAATGTTTCGCAAAAAGCTTTTATTTACAATAATATAGGGCGAGTATATGAGCAAAAGGGAAATTATAAGCAAGCTACACAACAATATGATAAAGCAATTGAAATTTGGCAAAATATACCGCAAAACAAACTGCAATTGGCACAGGCTTTTGAAAACAAAGGCAATTGTTATTATTATGAAGGAGATTATGATATAGCCATAGCTTATCATCAAGAAGCTTTAAAAATTCGCTCTGAAAAACTAGATTTGCATCATGTACTTATTGGTCGCAGCAACAACAACATAGCCTTGTGTTATTTTGCTAAAAAACAATATCGCAATGCCTTAGATTTATATGAAAAAACAGAAGCTATTTATTTACAAAAAGTAGGTATATATCAGGCCAATATTGCAAGAAATCAAAACAATCAAGGTTTGTGTTATGAATTGTTAGGCGATTACAAAACCGCTAATCGTTTTTTTGAAAAAGCTATTCATATTGCGAATGAAAGACAGGCCAAATACAGTGAAATAGACAAATATTATCATAATTTGGCTGGCTGTTTCAACAGGCAAAAGCTTTATAGTGAAGCACTTATATATTACAAAAAAGCTTTAAACATTTCGCTCCAACAGTTAGGTAGCAAACATCCTAGCGTTGCACACCGTTATAACGAAATCGCTCAAATTTATTTGAAATACGAACCGCTGCACATTCCAGCAGCTTTGGCACATTACGAAAAAGCACTCTTTGCTTTAGTGCCAGAAAACACTAATAATTTATTGTCTATCTCAGAAATTATTGAGCAAAAAAAATACTCTTCAAGTTTGCGTTTGTTCAAAACTTTGGAAGGAAAAGGAAAGGCTTTTTATTTGTTGTATTCAACAAAAACAAATAAGATACATCATTTAAAAAAAGCATTGGCCAACTATAGTTTAGCTGATAAATTGATTGGTCAAATGCGAAAAAGCTATAAGAATGAAGCTTCTAAATTGTTATTAGCAGAAAATGCAAGTAGCATTTATGAACAAGCTTTAGAAGTTGCAGTCGCTTTATATAACAACACTCAACAAAAAGATTTTTTAGCTATTGCATTTGCTTTTTCTGAAAAAAATAAGGCTGTTTTATTATTGTCAGGCATGAAAGAAGCAGAAGCACAAAGGCAAGTACATATTGAGCAAGAACAGCTAGATTATTTATATGATTTGCAAGCGGAACTAAGCTATTTAAATCGCCAGATTTGGCAAGAACAACATAAAACAAATGCTGATGAGCAGAAAATAAAGACTTATCGAAGCGAACATTTCAAATTTACACAAAAATATAATGCTTTAATTTCCTCTTTTGAAAAGGATTTTCCTGCTTATTACCAGCTAAAATATGCCGATAATTCGGTTTCAATAGTAGATTTGCAAGCAAATTTGACTGCCAATAAGGTTATTGTAGAATATTTTGTAGGAAAGACTTTAATTTATATTTTTATCATTAAAAATGATGATTTTCATTTGTGTAGTGTGCAAAAAACACAATCTTTAATTTTAGAAATAGACAAGTTTACTTCATCTATCAAAACATTGCATGTTCGCAATTATATCCATTCTGCCTATTTTTTGTATGAAAATTTGATAAAAAAAATAGAACCTCATTTAGATGGTGTTCAAGATATATTGCTTATTCCAGATGGCCAATTGTTGAAAATTCCGTTTGAAGCTTTGTTAAGCGAAAAGTTTACAGGCAAGTTGAGAAGAATAGCGTACAACAAATTACATTATTTAATCAATAAATATCGCATTAGCTATCATTATTCAGCCAATTTGTGTTTGTATCATCATAAAAAAGCAGAACAACTAAAATTTGAAAACTTACATGCCAAGCAACCTAGTTTTGTCGGTTTTGCACCTATTGATTTCGACAACATATATGCAAGTTTGCCAAAGTCAGCAGAAGAAGTAGTAGCAGTTGCTCATCTTTTTGAACAAAAAAATATGCCTAACAAAGTATATGTAGGCAAAGAAGCACAATTACAACATTTTAAGAATGAAGTAAAGCATTTTAATTATATTTTGGTAGCTTCGCATGGTGTCATTGATTGGCAACAACCTGCGGCTTCGGGTATTGCATTTGCCAAATCTAGCGATGCCAAAATGGACAATATGTTGTATCGTGCCGATACCTATAATTTGCATTTGCAAGCCGACTTAGTGGTATTGAGTGCTTGTGAAAGTGGAATAGGCGAGCTGGCCAAAGGCGAAGGCATGATGGGTATTAATCGTGGTTTTATGTACTCGGGAGCAAAAAATATTATTTTTACACTATTTAAAATTCCTGATGAAACCGAGCTTATTACTGCCTTATTTAAAAACATTTTGAACAAAAAAGATTATGCAAGGTCGCTTTATGAAGCCAAAAAACAACTGATAGAAAGAAACACATTTGTAAATAAGTGGGCTGGTTTTGTATTGATTTCTTGCTAAAAAAATTATGCTTTCCCCTGTCGTTTATATTCAATATGTTTGGCTAGCATATACATCACTAAAATCACTTTTTCTAAATGATAGCGTTCCATATCAGTATCAATGAGAGCCTGATGTGAATAAGTCATAATACCGTTGTCCAATTTAATTACTCCTATATCTGGCCACAAATCTTGTGTAAATACGCTAACAATCATTTTATCTAATACTTGATTCATAAATCTAGAGTCATTTGTCGAAACGATATACAAATCATTAAAATTTTGATCACTATGAATGCCTGAATAAGGTGAAAAAATAGAGAACCATTTGCTCATAAAAGTGCTTATTCTTTCTCCAAAAATACGATTTAAGGTGTGTCCTGTTTTGTTATAAAAATTTTTCCGCCATGTTTGAGGTTTTATTTCAAAAGTTTTGCCATAATTGCTTACATCAAGGCTAACAGAGATGTTACTTGGCTTTGGAGTAAAAATAGTACTTCCTCTTGCAGATAAAGAAAATACTCTACCCAAATACTGGCCAGATAACGAAGGGTATTCCCAACCTATCTTAAAAAAAGTAGGCGTACTAATACTTAATCGTAATTTTAATTGTTTGTTTAAAGTCGAAAATTGCCTTAACATTTCATCATTTGCTTCACGAATATAATTGCGAAAAGCAATAAAAGACGCAACAACCAACAAAAACAAAATAACGGTTATTGTTATATTTAAGGTAACTAACGCAATAATCAAAACAATTGCCAAATTAGTTGTAACAAATAAATTTAATTTATTCATAACTATTTTTGCTATATTTAAGCAATAAGGTGGTAAGATAAGACCACAAAAATACTAAAATATTATTGAAGTTAGCATCTTTTACAGCAAAAACAAAAAATAAATATTTTATAAATAACAACAAGAATAGTTTTATGCTTTAAAGCAGAGATTTTTTGAGAGGAAAGGCGAAAAAAGCAGTTTTAGAATGGCAAGACTTTTCAATAAGTGTCAAATATTATGGTTCTTTGACAATTTGGGTGATGCAAAGATAACATAAGGAAGAAATTATAT
>JBMZCV010000082.1:0-20694 GCA_049613665.1 Chitinophagales bacterium
AATATATCAATATTAATTTGTAATATATCACTTATTTCAAAGCGAGAATAGCTGACAGCCTGCTACGCCAAATATTCAAGAAAAAATAAATATCCCTTTTTTAATACCCATTATAAATGGCGATTTACCAATAACTATTGCCGAAATTGACCCTGCAACTAGATTGCCTGTAATACAAAGCAGAAAAGCGAATGAAAACATTGAAGTAAGTGAAAGTTTAAAAATTAAGCTATATCCAAACCCATGCCAAAGCTATACCAATATAGCCTACACTTTAGCCAAAGATAGCAAAGTGAGTATAGAAGTTTTCAATATTCGAGGCGAGCAAGTTGCTTGCATCAGCAATAATGAGTACCAAATGGCAGGAGAACACCGTGCTGATATAGATATGAGCCATTTACCGAACGGAACATATATATGCCGAGTGTCGCAGAGCAATGGTAAAATCTCTAGTCAGCGATTTGTGAAAATACAATAAAATATTAGACATATAAAAGCCGCTATAAAACAAATTTGGCGATTCGGATTTATAGCGGCTTCATTTAAGTATTGAGAAAAATAAGCGACAAATTTTGAAAACTAACAGACTGAATATCAATACGTTAGCATAAATTGTCCTTATCTCAAATAGTGCTTGGCACTTAGAAAACCTTATTTCTTAACTTGTTTGTGTATCAACAAAAATAGCTTGCAAAACGATATTTTTTAGTAAGAACGGCTTTGCTATGCCTATTTCTTAATGACACAAACACAAAATAAAATTGTGATATGACAGCAAAGATAAACATTTTTTTGTTTCCTCACGCATTTATGTGAGCGAAACTCGCCTAAAAGTGATGTTTCCATTATTTTTTAAAGCTCTTTTTTTACATTTTTTATAAATTTTTAAATTCAAATACCAATGAAAATATTTAATTACAGTTTAATCGCAATCTGTTTTTCTTTGCTGTTTTTTGCTTCTTGTAGTAAGACAGATGTAGCTCCTAGTGTTAATGATACTGAATTGTTAAGCTCTTTTTTATCGCAAGATGTAGCAACCGAAAAAGGGGAAGTAACAGAAGAAGGGAACTTTAGAGTTAAAGTTGAAGAAACAAACGACAATAAAGCTTTATTCGACGCTTTCCGAACTACGGGCAATGCTTTAGAGTTGAATGAAGATATTGTTTTAGACGCTGAAGATGTACAAGCTATTTGGGGAGAGGCGGCAACCGATTCTTTTCTTGAAAATGGCATTACTATCAATAAAGACGATATTGAGTTGAACAGAGTAACTATGAATTCAGATGGCGAAGTTGTTGATATGACAGAAGCTGAAATTGCAGAGCGTCTAAGACTTGATTATTTTATTATGGAATTTTATCAAGAATTGATAATCTATGAAGATGGAAGTTGGGAATATTACGAATCTTTTTATTTTGAAGCTTGTACGATAATTTTTTAGTGGCAAAATAGGCAGTTTGCCGAAAAGTCTTTTATCGAAATAGAGTAGGTATTTTCATTAACAATAGTTCTGACATTTTTTATAACAATTTTCAGTTGAATAAAAAACACCTTTTGGCAAGGGAAACATACTATTTTTCAGTTCAAAAGGCCATTAAATTTGCAAATATTGGCCGCCTTAGCCTAAAAAAAATAGTATGTTTAAACCTTTGATAAAAAAATAAATGTCTGAACCATTGATTAAAGAACTAAACAAAAAAGCATGAAAATAGCCTATTTGAATAATAAACAAACTGTTTAGTTGATTAAATATACCACCATTTACTGCCCCTCTTTTAATTGATAGGTAGTTTCAAAGAAAAAAAGCCATACTCACAGCAATGTAAGTATGGCTTTACTTTTTCATATAAAAAAAAGAAAAACAAAGATAATTTTTAAAACAACTTCTTCACATTACTCACCGCCAGCAAGCCACGATTAATCAGCTCTACCAAAGCCGTTTTGAACCAAAAAGTATAAGTTGTCGAATTCATTTCCAAGTCCGTAAACAGCGTTGGAATATCTATCCATCTGATGTCGTTTACTTCCTTTGGATTCAAGTTGTCGATAGGCTCGTCATACACTCCTACCAAAACCGTGTCTAGCTCATGTTCTATCAATTGCGAAACAGGGTCGTCGGCACGATAAATGAAGCTAAACACAGATTTCAGTTCCGTATCAAAGCCCAATTCTTCTACCAAACGCCGATGAGCAGCCTCTAGCGGCGTTTCATTCAGCCGTGGATGACTACAACAAGCATTGCTCCACAAACCACCAAAATGATATTTTTTGAAAGCTCGCTGTTGCAACAACATTTGCCCTTTGCTATTGAAAATAAAAACGCTAAAGGCCGTATGCAACAAGCCTCTTTGATGAGCAGCAAGTTTCTCTTCTGTTCCCAAAAACTTACCTTTTCTATCTACTAAAACTACATATTCTTTCTTTGCCATATTTTTTTTCTGTGTAAAATGATTTATCATTAGCAACTAAAAACAAGCTATTAGAAATGACATATTTCTAAAAAAAGAGCATTGATATTTTTTTATATTTGCCGAATTTGGCTAAAAAATATGTCATTTCTTTACACTTATGATTAGCAACTAAAAACTAAGCACTAAAAATTAAAAACTACTCTTCCGCCCATTTCATACAACGTTTGACTGCTTTTTGCCAACCTGCATACAGTTTTTCCTTTCGTTCCATAGACATTTCAGGCGAAAAACCAGCATCTTTGTTCCAATTGTTGCTAATGTCTGCTTTTGTATAAAAACCAACTGCCAAACCAGCCAAATAAGCTGCACCCAAAGCCGTTGTTTCTATCACAGCAGGCCGCTCAACATTTGTGCCTAAAATATCGGCTTGAAACTGCATGAGCAAATTGTTGGCCGAAGCACCGCCATCTACTCTCAAAGCCGCCAAACTGATGTCGGCATCTGTTTCCATGGCGTTCAAAACATCTCTTGTTTGATAGGCCAAAGACTCTAAAGTTGCACGAACAAAATGCGTTTTGGTAGTGCCTCTTGTCAAGCCAAAAATAGCACCTCTCGCATACATATCCCAATACGGAGCACCCAAACCTGCAAAGGCTGGCACGACATAAACGCCATCAGTATCGCTCACTTTTTGGGCAAAATATTCTGAATCGGCAGCAGCATCTATTATTTTCAAGCCATCACGCAACCATTGAATGGCCGCTCCTGCAATAAAAACACTGCCTTCAAGTGCATATTCCACCTTGCCATCTACGCCCCACGCAATAGTCGTGAGCAAACCTGTTTTTGAATGAATAAGCTCTTCGCCTGTATTCATGAGCATAAAACAGCCTGTTCCATAAGTATTTTTTGCCATACCTGCCGAAAAACAAGCTTGCCCAAAAAGTGCAGCTTGCTGGTCGCCTGCTACGCCACAAATTGGAATATTTGCACCACCAAAAAAAACACTTGCCGTTTCGCCAAAATCTCCACTAGAAGCACAAACCTTTGGAAGCATCGTTTTTGGAACAGCCAAATAAGACAAAAGTTTATCGTCCCAAGTCAAATTTTTGATATTATACAACAAAGTTCGAGAAGCATTGCTGTAGTCCGTAGCGTGAACTTCGCCTTTCGTCAATTTCCAGATAAGCCAAGTATCTATTGTGCCAAAAAGCAAATCGCCATTTTCGGCTTTTGCTCTTGCTTGCGGCACATTGTCGAGTATCCATTTTATTTTTGTGCCAGAAAAATACGCATCAATAACCAAGCCTGTATTTTCACGCACATAATCTGTCATATTGTCGGCAGTCATTTTGTCGCAGATGGCTGCTGTTCTTCTATCTTGCCAAACGATAGCATTATGAATTGGTTCGCCTGTGTTTTTGTCCCAAACTACTGTTGTTTCACGCTGATTTGTGATGCCGATAGCCGCAATTTCGCTGGCCGCAATTTCATTTTCTGCCAAAACACGTTGTGCAACTGCTAGTTGTGTTGTCCAAATTTCGTTGGCATCGTGTTCTACCCATGCCGATTTCGGATAAATTTGTGTAAATTCTTGTTGAGCAGTCCCAATTATTGTTCCTGCTTTGTCAAAAATAATAGCACGAGAGCTAGTTGTGCCTTGGTCTAGTGCCAAAATATATGTTTTATTCATGCGGTTTTTTCTTTTGTTGGCCAAAAAAGCGATTTAAAAAAAAATGCTCAAAAAGCATTTGACAAAGTTACAAAAAACTAAGGAAATTTTTTATTTGGCTCAAAAAAAGAAAGGAGAGGAGAAAAATCTATATTTATTTTTTTATGAAACTGAAAATAGCACAAAATGACAGATAGATTTTGTAATTTTATCACTTCAAAAAAGACATATTAATTTTTTTATATAAAAACAAAGACATGAGATTTCCAAGGCTAGAAACAGAACGTTTGATTTTGCGACAATTGAGCCGAAAAGATAGACAACGAATAGTTTTTTTATTAAACAATAAGAATATTTCTCAAATGACAGGAAATATTCCATATCCATATACTGAAAAGAAAGCTATAGAATTGATAAATGGCTCTTTATTGAGTTTTGAACGCCGTCAAGCTACTGTTTTTGGTGTTGTGAGAAAGACAGATAATTTGCTGATTGGAAAAATGGGAATAAAATATGATAAAGAACATCAACGTGGAGATTTGGGCTATTGGATTGGAGAACAATATTGGGGAAAAGGTTTTGCTACCGAAGCCTTGATAGCGTTGATGGCTTATGAATTTTCGTATGAAGGCTTACACAAAATGGAAGCTTGTCATTTTGGCGAAAATGTGGGTTCTGCAAATGTATTGCTAAAAGCTGGCTTGAAAAAAGAAGCCGAAAAAAAAGAACATTTCAAGAAAAATGGTCGCTTTCTCGATGTAATAGAATATGGCTTGCTTCGCACAGATTATATTGGAAAAAAATAAATTTTTAAACACTCGACATCTGTTTCTACATTTAAGAACTTATTTTTTCGCTGTTACTTAAACACTTTTTGTTGATATGCTTACTTTCTGAATATACTATTCTTTGAAAAAATAGTATGTTCAAAAAGTAAGCATTTTGTTTTAGTAAAAAAACTTTTTTGTTAGCTAAAATTGCGAGTAGCTCTCGTTGTTGCTTTATTGATGCTTTTTGGTTGGCTTCCCAATAGTCTGCTCAAGCTCTTTTTGTAGCACCAAATTGCTGTTTTTTTCTTAAAACCAACCCTAAGCAATGCTTTTTTCAAAGGAATATGTCTAGAATCTATATCGGCAATAATGGTTTTGATGCCATCTTCATACAAAATATGAATAGCATATTGCAGCAACTCATCTACATAACCTTGTCGTCTTTTGTTTGGCACAATACCTATATAATTAACTGCACCTCTTTGCTCGCTAAAACGCTGCGGCACAACAAGGCCGACTAAAGCACCTCCTTTTTTTTCGTAAGCCAACAAATAATGAGACAAATCATCATCTACTTGCATGAGCTTTTGAAACAAGGTTTGAGCATATTGATGTGCACCAATCTTTTTTATCAACTTTTGGTCGGCTCTATCAAGTGTGGCAGAGCAGGTTTGTCTAATAGCATCTATAAAATGGCCAGCATTGACTTCAGTTAGCGGTTTAAACAACAGCTTTTTAGAGTTGTACTTTTGCTGACGATAAGTTGATGGCTGTTGAATTTCAAATTGCCATTTTTCTTGTATCAAATCAATACCTATTTTTTTCAACAGCATTTTATGCTCTTTTAAAGCTGGCGTAAAATCATATATCAAACGACCATCAAGCACGGTTGCACCATTCAAATACATGATTTCAAGGCTTTGCAATAGCAACTCATTTCCAATAGAAAAATTATTTTGACTTTCCCAGTTTAGTAACAAACCAAGTGTCGTAAACTTGATATGTTGTCTATCGTTTGGAAATGCCCAATAAATGATGCCGCCAACAAATGTTTTGTTTTCTACTGCAACAAAACACCAACTAATATGAGTTTGGCGTGCGGCAAATAAACGCAATAAAATGGATTTGAGGTAAACGGAATCATTTGCCAATGATGCAAAGTCATCTATTTCATTCAGGGTGATTGAACGAACTGTCATAAGTAAGGGGTTTTATAGGGGGGTGTTTTTGACTATAATATGACAAATATAAGGCTTTTAAATCATTTTTTCCAATAAAAAGGCAAGTATTTTATGATGTTTTTCTAAAAAATAAAAAAAGTTCAATAGATAAAATTTATCTATTGAACTTTTGTTCTTAGTATGATAGTGTCTATATGGTTTTGAGTGCTAATAAAAAGCTGAAAAATAAGTAATTGAAGAATATATGAATACTTAAATTTCTTGTTTTTCAATGTCATAATAGCAAAACTCGTAGTCAGGCAGTGAAATGTTAGATTCTGAATCGGTAATTCGGCCTGGACAGCCATGGCCTCGCTGACAAGCATTGAAGGAAACAAGTAAAACACATAAAATGGCAACAGAGGAAACGATTCGACTTATCGAAATGGTTTGTTTCATAATAAATAATCTATTCTATTAATGTGATAAAAATGGTGGATATTTAAATATAAAAAAAAGTTTATTTAATTTGTATGACGCACAACTTGTGTATATACATATTTTTCAAACGCTATATAGTTATATTTATTTTCAAAAAAGCAAAAAAAGTGACATTCCTGTGTTTATGACTGTTTTTTCTTTCAAAAGTTTAAAAATATCTGTTTAAAAGCAGCCATTTTCGGTTTAACAAAAGAAACTTTTAACATACTATTTTTCAGTTCAAAAGGCCATAAAATAGGAAATATTGGTCTCCTTAACCTAAAAAAAATAGTGTGTCTAAACTTTTGAAAGAAAAAGCCTTAAAAACTAATTGCTGACACAGAAAAATAAATAAGTTTTTTTGTAATGTTTATTTTTTTCCTAAACTCTGCCACGCTTGCCAAACAATATCAAAATCAGTATTACTGCTATAATCCTTCGCATACAACAAATTTAAACGGTTCGTTGTCGCCTGATTATAAGCCTTTTGCGGCAGAGCATCTAAAGGCGAAAGCACTCCTTTTTTTATTTTTGGCAAACGAAAATCATTGCTTGCCACTTCATTTGCTGGACTTTCGGCATAGCCAACCCAAGATTTTTTGCCTATCAAAACAGCAAACCAGTTGGCGATAAATTGTATTTTATTTTTCAAGAAAAAGAACAAAAAAGGTATCAAAAATAGCAAAGTCATACAGCTCAATACATCGAAAAGCCGTTTGTTTCGCTGATAGCGTTTTTCATTCAAATTCAAATTAATATCTATGGTATAAAGGTCGCCAGCCGTATTTTTCGAGTTGCTACCGATGATGCTCAAGCTATCTTCTGGCACAATTTTATAGTCGATATTTGCACCAATATCTATCATATATTGAATGATTTTTTGCGACTCTACATCTTTGGCACAAAAAATAATCTCCTCTATTTTATAAATCTCAATCACTTCTTTTAGCTGATACAAATAGCCTAAAAACTGCTGCGAACTATTGTTTTTTTCATCTGTCTGCTCTTGCGAAGTATCTACATAACCAATCAAATCAAGGCTTACATTGGCTTGATGCAATAGCAACTGCACACGCTTACATTCTGTGAAACTGCCCACGATAATGGCTTTTTTATGCAAATTTTCTGAAATATCTAAACGCTTGTATCTCAATAGATTGAAGCCCAAACGCCACGAAGAAAGCGTAAAAACTGCCCAAACTGTGCCTGCTACAATCATGCCACGAGAAGAACGCAAACTTTCGGGCAGAAAGCCATAAACGGCCGCTATCACTAAGCTACCGACAAGAATACCACGCACCAAACGTTCTGTTTTCATAGGTTTGTCGTAGCCACCGCTCAAAAAAATCATCGTGAGCCAAATCGCAATATACAGCGGAATATTGATGAACATATATTCTGGCTGATAAATCACGCCTTCGGCAGCTTTGATATTGTTTTGCCAAAAATCTTTTATCAAATACATACCACCATAAAGCCAAGCAGCATCAAAAAGCGGCATCAAAATCCGATTAGCCACGCTTTGAATCATCGACAAAAAAGCACGCAAATATATCGCTATCTGAATCGCCCAAACATAAAATCTCGCTTTTTCGGCAGAAAAATGTTTGCGTGCAAAAATAATCATAGCATTATAAAAAACTCGCACATAATTCAAGCTACCTTTTTTCGTACTTTCGCCTTTGTAGTGAATGATGCGTGTGTGCGGAAAATAATAATTTTTGTAGCCAGCCTGCGTAATGCGATACGACAAATCAATATCTTCGCCATACATAAAAAATGTTTCGTCTAAGTAGCCAACTTCTTCCAACACCTTTTTGGGCATGAGCATAAACGCACCTGCCAGCACTTCTATTTCGTGCGTTTCGTTTTCGTCGAGGTGTCCGAGATAGTAATAATTGAAATGTTTGGAACGAGGAAATAAAGTTCCAAAGCCGAAAATTTTGTAGAAAGCCACTAAAGGCGTTGGCAAACCTCGCTTCGATTCGGGCAAGAAAATACCTTTGCCATCATACATTTTTACGCCCAAAGCACCAGCATCAGCGTGTTTGTCCATGAAAGCTACACTTTTGCGAAATGTATCTTCCTCAACGACAGTATCTGGATTGAGCAGCAAAATATATTTGCCTTTTGCTATCGCAATGCCTTGATTATTGGCCACCGAAAAACCGACATTATCACGATTTGCGATAAGCCGAACTTCTGGAAATTTTTGTTTGACCATTTCATTTGAGCCATCTACCGAATTGTTATCTACTACAATAACTTCCACAGACAAGCCCACAGCCGCTTTTCGCACCGAAAGCAAGGCCTGTTCCAAAAAGTATTTAACGTTATAATTGACTATGATTACTGATAATTTTGCCATCGTTGCAAGATAAAGAAAGACATAGAATTTTTTTTAGTGAATCTTTTTTTTTTAATTTAAAAGTTTTTGCAACATTGTTGCATTTAGAAAAAAAAAGTCTTAACTTTGCATCAAAGTTTTATAATCATAAAAAAATATTGAAAATGAAAAACTTATTTTTTTTAAGTCTATTTTGTTTTATTTTATTAAATACGGCTTGCGACAAGGACGATCCTGAAATTCCAAATGAAGAAGAAGTTATCACAACACTTCGCTTCACACTTTCGCCTACTGCTGGCGGTGCTGATGTTGTTTTGCAGTTTCAAGATACTGATGGCGATGGCGGCAACGAGCCTGTTATTCAAAATGGCACTTTGGCAAAAAATACGAGCTATATAGGCCAAGTTGAGTTTTTGAATGAAACAGATGCTGACGATGTAGAAGATATTACAGAAGAAGTAGCTGAAGAAGCCGACGAACATCAAGTGTTTTATACGCCAAGCAGTTTGAATTTGACTGTAAATTATACAGATGAAGACACAAATGCAAATCCTGTCGGTATAGCGACAAGCGTAGAAACTGGCGATGCTTCAAACGGAACTTTGACTGTCGTTTTACGACACGAACCCAACAAAGATGCTGCAAATGTAGCTAGTGGCGACATCACAAATGCTGGTGGCGAAACAGATATTGAAGTGAGCTTTAATATTGTTATTGAATAAGTTTTTTATAATATTTAAATAGGCGTTCAAAGTTTTTTTCGCCGTTGTTGATGTTAGCACCATAGTCGTCAGGATAATCAATTGAGTGTTATATTTTTGATTTGTTTTGTGAGTGTTATACTCGTTATTTGTTTTAGTGAATACAAATGACGATCAAAAAGGAACTCTAAGGAGAGAAAGAGTGTTTTGTTATTTAGAGTTTGGTTTTATTCTGACGGCTATGGTGTTATCATGAATAACATCACATAAATATTTTTTTATCATCTAATGGTTAGACCTTCAAGATTGTCAAAATCTTGGAGGTTTTGGTTTGAAATAAAAACTATGCTTTCATTTTTTTCTACTAAAAAGACATATTATTGCTTTTTTCTACTGTTCTTTTCTACTTTTCTAGCTGCTCAAAATTGCAATATTTCGCTAAAAGGGCAAGTGTTGGACGAAAGCACACAATTTCCTTTGCCTTATGCCAATGTCTTTTTAGAGGAAGCGAAAGTAGGAGACGTTGCAGACAGCTTAGGTTTTTTTGAAATAAAAAATATTTGCCCTAGCGATTATCACATTCGTTTTAGTCATATTGGCTGCGAAATGGAGGAAGATTTTTTGAGCATAAAAAAAGATACATCTATCATTATTTACTTACATCATCATTCCGAACTCATGAATGAAGTGGTGGTACACGGCGATAAAGACGACAATACTTCGCAAGTGAGTAGCACAATAGGCAAGGAAGAAATAGAGAAAGAAGCCAACAAAAATATTGCCGATATACTAGAAAATATCACAGGTGTTAGCGTGCTGAAAAGCGGTACAGGCATTTCAAAACCGATGGTGCATGGTTTGTATGGCAATCGTGTGAGTATTTTGAATAATGGCATTACGCAAAGTGGGCAGCAGTGGGGAAATGACCATTCGCCAGAAATAGACCCTTTTGTTGCAGACCATTTAGCGGTTGTAAAAGGTGCAAGTGCGTTGGCTTATGGTGGAAATTCGTTGGGCGGAGTGGTTTTGGTAGAAAAAGACGACATCAAAAAAGACCCTCATTTGCATGGCGATGTGCAGTATATTTTTCAAACAAATGGCTTGGGAAATACTTTAAATGTGCAGTTCGGAAAATTCAATGATTTTTTGTCGTGGCAAGTTACAGGCACTCTAAAGAAAATTGGCGATATGAAAACGCCAGCATATTTTTTGCGAAATACAGGAAAAGAAGAAGCAAATATCGCCATTCAACTCGAAAAACAATGGTCTGAACATTGGAAATCTAGTTGGTATTATAGCCTTTTCAATACGAAAATGGGCATTTTAAGAGGTTCGCACATAGGCAATTTGAACGATTTGGAAGCAGCCATCGGCCGTGAAAAGCCTTTTTTTACGGAAGAAAAATTTTCCTACAAAATAGCAGCACCGAATCAAGCTGTACAACATCATTTGCTAAAAATGGAAACGGAATATTTGATAGACAACCATCGTTTTTGGCATTTCAAATATGGCGGCCAGCTCAATGATAGAAAAGAATTTGATGTGAGAAGAAGCGGCCGTAGCGATATTCCAGCTTTGAGTCTGTTGCAACATCAGCATTTTGGCGAAGCGGTTTATAAACAGACTTTTGAAAATGAAAGCTTATTAAAAACAGGTGTGCAACTGACTTTTATTGATAATACGAATAATCCAGAAACCGAAATTCTGCCACTAATTCCAGATTATAGAAGCTATCAAACGGCCGCTTTTATGATTTTTCAGCAACAAAAAAACAGACTTTTTTATGAAGTAGGTGGCCGCTACGATTTCAAAAACTTGAATGCTATCACGATTTCAAGCTCTTTGCCACGACGAATTGAGCGTTTTTCGCATTTTTTCCACAATTATAGCCTTTCTAGTGGCTTGAAATATGACATCAACGAAATTTGGAATGCCAATTTTAATGTTGGTTATGTGCTAAGGTCGCCAGAAATAAATGAATTGTATAGCTCTGGTTTGCATCAAGGTGTGAGCGGAATTGAGGAGGGAAATAGAGGTTTGAAAAATGAAAAATCTTTGAAATTTGTTTTTTCTAATGATTTTCGGCTGAAACAAAAGCTTTTTATCGAAGCTTTGGCTTATTTTCAAAATCTCACCAATTATATTTACTTAGAACCACAGGAAGAATTGCGACTGACGATAAGAGGTGCGTTTCCTGTTTTTGAATATAAACAAACCAATGCTACGCTTTTTGGCACAGATATTTTGCTTTCTTATGAACCTTTCGAGCATTTGAAATGGATTGCGAAATATGCGATAGTGCGAGGAAATGACAAAAAAAATGCAGTTTCGCTCATCAATATGCCTACCGACAATGTTTTTTCATCACTTAGTTATTCGTTTGCGAGCTGGCGAAATTTTGAAAATAGCGAGTTGCAAATCAATGGACGGTATGTTTTTCGGCAAAATAGAATTTCGGAAGAGCAAGATTTTTTAGTGCCGCCAGATGCTTATTTTATACTCGGTTTGCAAGCCAATACAAGTTTGCACTTGCCTCAATCGAACCTAAAATTTTCGCTCAACATCAACAATTTATTGAATGCAACTTATAGAGATTATCTGAATCGACAGCGATATTTTGCCGATGAAGTGGGTTTTAATGCTAATATTGGTGTGAAATATAGTTTTTAGGCAAAAAAAAATCTTAGCTAAAATTGATGATTTTTCTATTAAAAACTCTTGCTTCTCTAATACGTTCAATAAGTTCTTGTGCCGTTTCTTCTGTATCAAAAGAGCCAAACAGATGAGTGATTGAATTATCCTTTTTATTTTTTGTTTCGTTTTTCATAGATAAACTTAATTGAGCGATGATTTCTAATTTACTTTCATTGCTCAGTTTATTAATCAATGTAAGATAAGTTTCTATTAAGTTATTTTCAATATTTACCATTTTTAGAATTTCTATTAGAATTAATCTATTTGTAGCACAAAAACAAGTTTATTTAACCCAAAAAGGTGTAAAATATTAAGTAAAATGTTTTACACCTTTTTTTATATGATATAGAAACCTGAAATTCTAAGCTTCCGTTTCCTTAGTTTCTTCCGCTTGCATTTCTATTTCGGCATCTTCTTCTTCCACCACTTCTGGCTCATTGAGTGCATCTGCCGCCAATTCTTTGACAATCAAATACCACTTAATCAACTTTCTAATGTCGCTCACATACACTCTTTCCTCATCATAATTTGGCAAAATACTTATCAAAAACGCCTTTAAATCTTTTTTACTTGCTTTTTTAGAAGTTGGAAGTTGTATGTTTTGTTCTGTTTCTGCTTGCAAAATGCTTCTCATCACTTTATCAAGTGCTACATTGTCTTCTTCTATATCAGTAATATAAATGCCGATTTTGTCTAGCGGCGAAAAAACATGAATACGATTTGACACAAAACGTACTTTTTCCTCACCCAAACGCTTTACTAATAAACCGTCTGGCCGCTCGCCAAGTGATTCGTAAAGGCCTGGCATACTGCTGATAGCTAAAATATCTTTAAATTCCATAGTGTTAAAAAATTTTGGTGCAAAAGTACGTTTTTTTAAGATAATGAACAAACCTAAGTTGAAGGCTAAGTCGTTTTTTTCGCTGTCGCAATGGTTTTTGCAAAACTTTCGTCATTGATATTGCTTTTTGTCCATGCTATAAAATCGAAATAAGCAAATACTTTTCGCTCAAAATTGTCTTGTTTTAAAGCTTGCAAGTCTTCCAAAATTTGTATAAACATTGCTTTCAGTTGCGTTTCATTTGTAGTATCGGTAAGCTGTCTCAAAAAAGCGATAATGAGTTTATCTAGCTGATAACTAGCTTTTTGTGTATATAAAAAACGATAAGTTGAAATGATAGTGCTTCGCAAAAGTGCCAAATCATTCATTTCATAGACGGTAATGAGCAATAGAATTTTTGTGAAATGATAAATATCTTGTCGCACCTCGCTAGATTCTAGTGCCAAAATTTGGGTGAGCCAAAAATGAGCATACGAAAAATCAGCCGCACCAAAACACACCTGAAAAGCATAAAAACACAACATCGCCAAACCCATAGAATCGATATGTCGTTGATAAGCTTTTAGTTCGTTTTCCATTTGTTTGGCTAAGGCTAAACCCTGCTCAAAATGCCCTTGACTGCACTGAATGAGGCTATGATAATAATAGGCTTGAAAAAGCTTAATTTGAACAGCTAAAGAATAGTTAAACTTTTTTTCGTTTCGCATCTTATGCAAGCTATCCAGATAATAGCTACTTTCGGCTGCTTTGCCCATTGGAGCGGCCATATTGAGCAAATTATTGACAGACTGCACATACAACATCGGTTCTACTTGCAATAGATTTGGACGATGTTCTATCATCAACACAAGTTTTTTGCTGTACTCATAACATTTTGCAAAATCTCGCACCATAAAATAATAGCTGGCATAAATTTTATAAAACAATAGTTTTGATTCATAACTTTCGGCTTGTGATTCGCTTTGCAGCAAATCATCACTTATCAAAGCTTTAATGTCGTTGAGTTCGGCAGCATTTCCTATCATGCCTTTTTGAGTGTGATAATATTGCAGTTTTGATTGCAGAAGCCAGAAGTCGTTGATATTCAGGAGTTTAGCGAGCAACAAGCGATAAGATTCATGTAGCTTTTTCAACTCATTTTCATCTATTTGATGATAAGATTGAGCGTCTAACAGCTTTTTTTGCCATCGCAATATCTCTACTAAAAAAGACCATTTTTCGTAGTCATTAACGAGTTTTTTAGCCTTGTTTAGCAGCTTATTGGATTGTTGATATAGGCTTTTTTGATACAAAAATTGCACATTGCCGAGCAATTCTCTGATTTGTGCATCAATAGAATGTTGAGCATGATACATATTCATGCTTTTCAAAATCAAATCGTAGAGATAGGATTTTGCAACCGCTAGTCGGCGAATAAATTTTTCGTTGGCAAACTTTTTTAGAATGGCTTTTTCGCTATATTTTCTTTGTTTATCCAACACATCAAAGAGGCGGACATAGTTGTTTCGTTCTCCGATAACATGACGCTCGGAGTATATTTTAAAAAAGCGTTTTTCCGATTTGGAAAGGCTTTTTATGAGTTGAAACAAATTGTCTTTTTTCTTCACTTATGGTTTTGTCCTTTCTTTAGGGCAAAAATATAGCATAAAAAATGAAGAATGAAGTAGGAAAGGTAATATTTTTATTTCTTTTAGTGCCAAGTAATAATTAAGGTAGTCTATTTGGGTTGCTAACACATTGAAAATGAGTGTGTTAGCTTCCATGAAAAGGCAAATTATTTTTAATGTTTGACTGAATGAAACACAGAAATAAAATGCTCATTTTTGAAAATAAGCACACAAAAAGAAAATGCTTTGTGTGCCTATTTGTGGATAAAGAAAAACAAAATTGAAACAGCTACTTAAAACTTCACAATTTTCTCAAAAAACACTTTATCGCCTTTTTCATCAGCTATTTTCAAAAAGTAAACTCCACTCGAAAAATCGCTCATATCAAGTATTTCGGTATTAAAAAAATCTATTTTTTCGCTTTCCCAAACTTGTTTTCCTAAATTGTTGTAAAGTGAAAAAGATATATTTTTGGTATTAAAATTTTCGGAAACGATATACAATTTTTCGCTTGCAGGATTTGGATAAATGTGTATATTTTTTCGCTCAAAATTTTCAATTCCAACAGGATATACATTAATGGTCTTTGTGATGCTTCGTGTGCAATTTTCGTCATTTGTTACTGTCAAAATCAAATCGTAGCTGCCTATTGTTTCATAAATATGTAGCGGCGTGCAAATGCCTTGCGTGTTTTGCGTTCCATCGCCCCAATTCCAAACACAGTTTACGGCATTTTCTGTCAAATTGACAAATTGTGAAGGCAAACCAACTTCTATTTCCGAATAACTAAAATCCGAAAACATGACATCTTCAAGTGTAATTTCTTGCTCAAAAATTTGGCAGCCTGCAATATTGCACGTTTCCAAAACAACGGTATAAGTGCCGCTTTGTGCATAACTATGTGTTGGAAATTGTTCGCCAGAAACTGTGCCATCGCCAAAATACCAAAGCCAAGTAGCAGGATAATTTGTCGTCAAATCGTTGAACTGAACCGTTCCTGTGCATTCTTCTGTTATGTTTGGCATGAAATTCGGTGTTGGCGGCTCGCTCAAAATAAAACAACCCCAAGAAGCCGTAAAACCACTACGATTATTATTGTCATCTGTTTCCATAATGAGCGTCAGCATACCACTTTCGCCCACAATTACGCCATCGTCATATGGCAGAAAAACGCCCGTAAAATTGCCCAAAAAAGCACCTGTTTCTATATCGCCATCATAAATTCGGAGATAATCCCAGCCTGTTTCTAGCTCAAATTCTGTGAAAGTAAGCGTAACCGAAAAAGCATTTTCAGGTGCTATCGTAACAATTGTATATAAACTATCGGTATAATCTCCATTTCCGCCATCGTCTTGCAAAACGCCATTACATGCAGTCAAAATAAGCGGCTCTTGCACATTCATGAGTATTGTATCACAATAGTTTGAAGCAGCATCTATCGTTACGAAATTTTCTAGCAAAATATCATTGCAGCCAATATCATTGCAAGCTTCTAAGCTGACATTATAAGTGCCTTCGTTTTCGTAGAAATGTGTCGGATTTTGCTCACTTGAAGTTTCGCCATCGCCAAAATTCCAAAGCCAAGCAGTTGGCTCATTCAAAGATATATCGCTAAAACTAATTTCGTTGTCGCAGCTAAAAGGCGTGTTTGTATCAAAATTTGCTGTTGGTATATTGCTGATATTCAAAGTGCAAGGTAAAAGCACTAAAGGTGTTGTTGGAATATTGGTGTATAGTTGTAAATCAAATGTATAAGTTCCTGAAAACAAATTGGTTGCGTCAAAATTCAAACTCAAATCAAAGCTATTGTTTATTGCAATATTTTCGCCAAAACTATTATAACTCAGCCATTGTGGAGGCAAACCTGTTGCCCAATTGACTGTTTTGGCGAGTGTTTCTGCAAATAAATTGTCGCTTGTTTGAAAGTTATAACCGAAATAAATCACATTTCCCAAACCACTTTTGCGATAAGCCAAAACGCTTGCACCGAGTTCATTTTGTGCTAAAACCTGCATATCCGTATTTGAAAAATGATAGGCAAAACTCGTCAAAGGAGAGCTAAAATCAGCAGGCAAATCTTGCGTAATTGGGTGAGTATCATTAGTCACAACGACATTATCTTGCAAAAGAGCAAAAGCAAAATTTGCTTCTAACAAGCCTGTCGCATTGATACAATCTTCGCAATCTGTGCCTAAAAATATCAAACTGCCACCTTCATTTACAAAATTTTGAACAATAGGTGCGAAAGCTTCTAAAACGGCAATATTGAGGTTTTGCGTTATTTGTTTTGGAAAAATAAGCACTTGTTTGTTAGCCAATAATTGTGCAAATTCATTGGTGCTAGTGCCGTTATAAGTTGTTAAATTGTAGTTTTCTAAAAAATCCGATAAGCCAGATGTGAGAATATTAATATTGCTGCCAAGCGTTGCGTAGTTATAGACTAAAATTTCGGTAGCTTGTGCGGTATTTCCATTGAGCCAAAAATCTAATGCTCCCTCGCCATTGTTGCTAATTGTGACAGTTTCCGTTGAATTTTCATTTCCTAACAAATCTATTTCTAAGCTATTTGGCGAAAGATTTATCGTTGGAATGCCTTGCCCGTTTCCATTTAAACTGACAGAAAACTGCCCAATATTTGTTTCAATAATTAGTGTTGTTCCAAAATTTGCGATAGCATCTGGCGAAAAAGTGATACTTAAATCGGCACTTTCATTGGCTTCAATTTTATTTTCTTCTAAATTGATTGAAAAAATATTGAGCGAACTTGAGCTAATATTTTCTATAAAAAGCGTGTCTGTTCCTGTGTTTTGCAAACTCAAATTTAAAGTTTCGCTATTGCCGACAATGACATTTCCAAAATCAAGCGAATTTTCAGAAAGTTCTAAAAGCGGCGTTCCAACAACTGTTAAAGTAATAGGAATCGTAAAATATGGTGTATTTGGGTCGTTTGTCTCAATATCAATTTCGGTAGTATAAGTGCCGCCTAACAAATTAGTTGCATCTGCTAAAATATCTATTTCATAGCTTCCATTTGGAAACGAAACTGTATTTTCAAGCGTTTCAAAATCTAGCCAAACAACTAGCTCGCTTGCTATCCATTTCATCGTATTGGCGAGTGCTTTTTTGGCATTTTCTTCTGCTTCAAAATAATCGAAACCGACATAAACAACACGGCCTTCGCCCAAATTTTGATAACCGATAACCATATTTATGCTGTCTTCGTTGGCTTGCGTTGCCAACTGCACAATTTCATTTTCGAGTGCAAAAAACGTATATGTGCCATTTGAAGGGAAAAATTCAGCGTTTAAATCAGCCGTTATTGGATGTTCAATATCTGTTAGCGTAATAATTTCTGTGCTGTTTTCGAATGCTTGGCCTTGCATCAAACCTGTATTGACAAGCGGAATAGATTCTGCTGTTCCTGCGAAAACTATCGTTCCACCATTTTCTACATACTGCTCTAAAATTTCAGAAAAATCTAAAAACAAATCTGTTGCTTCCGAATCTTCTATTTCAGGCACTAAAAAAACTTGATAATTTTTCAGCAAATCAGCCAATTCATTCAAGTCGGCAGTTGTCGTTTCGTCCAAATCATAGTTTGTAAAATATTCATCAATTGCTGCAATCGTGTTGGCGTATTCATTCGCAATATCTGTGCCTCTCGTGTATGCCAAAACCTGCAAACGCTGTGCAATTTTGCTGGTGTCTATCGCAAAATGTAGCAAACCTTCGCCATTATTTTCAATATTGAGCGAAATATTTGTGCTTGTGCCAACATCTAAAGTAACATCAATTTCGGTAGGCGAAATCGTGGCTTGTGGCGAGCCTACGGCATTTGCAAAAATAGGTATTTCAAACGTTCCAATATTTGTAATAAAAGTAATAAAACCATCGTAATTGCCTGTTGCTGTTGGTGAAAATGCCAAATTTATAGCTTGCGAAGAACCACCACCATACAACTCAAAAACGTTTTCATCAATTGTTAAATCTGGAATGTCGCTAAAAACCTCATAAATATACAATGAATCCGTGCCATTATTTGTAATTTCAATATTTTGCGAAGCCGAAAAACCATTAATCACATCGCCAAAATTTATTTCAGTAACAGAAGTTTCAAATGCTGGCGTTCCTGTGATGTGTAAGGTGCAAGGAATGACGATTTGCTCCTGATTTGCGTCATTGCTAGTGAGCAACAATTCCAAATAATAAGTGCCTCCATAAACATTAGTTGCATTAAATTCTAATATTATATTGTTTGTGTTGCCTGCCGAAATTGTGTCATTGATAGCCGAAACATACAGCCAATTTAAGCTATTGTCTAAACGATTTTTGATGGCGTTTGATAAAAGCCTATCGGTATTTTCGTTTTGATTCATAAAGTCGTGGCCAATTAGAATGGCTTGGCCTTCGCCAATATTTCGATAAGCAACGACATCTAAAGTATCATTATCATCGGTGATATATTCTGCTAGTCGCACAACGTCATTATTTGTTATATCGTAGCAAAATGTCATGTTTTCTGACAAATAAGGATTGTTTACGCCTTCAAAAAGAGCATCTTCTGGCAAATTTTGATGAACTAAGCCGCTAACATAAGTGCCATAAGTGCCGCTAAACAAATTGGTATCAAACAAACAAGCGGATTGATTTGTGCCTGAAAAAATGATTTTGCCGCCTTGCGAAGCGAAATCGTGTAGCACTTCCGCAAAAATACCCAAACCTTCAACTGCACATTCTTCTTGCTCTGGAATAAAAAGCACATCTTTTCCTGCTAAAACAGCTTGCAATTCATTGGCATCATTGGTCGAAATTTCAAATAACTCATAGTTTTCGCCAAAACTACTGATAGCCGCCAAACTATTTGCATACTCAGAATCAAGGTCTGCAAAATTGAGTAAAGCAACGACTTGATACGGTTTTTCGCTTATTAAAGTAGCTCCCAAAATTTCTATGACCAAATCGCCATTTCCGAGATTTGCCATTTCCAAAATTTGCGTTGCAGAATCGCCATAAGCAATTGTAATATCAAAATTTTGGGCAGAAAGCGATATATTTGCAGCCGCTTGAACGCTG
The DNA here is from genome assembly GCA_049613665.1 of Chitinophagales bacterium. Taxonomy (GTDB): domain Bacteria; phylum Bacteroidota; class Bacteroidia; order Chitinophagales; family UBA2359; genus JBMZCV01. The sequence continues at coordinate 19,757 of JBMZCV010000082.1, forward strand.
ATATTTTGCGAAAAACTGCTTGTTTCCTCGCCACAATTGCTAATTGTTAAAGAAATTATAAAATCACCAGCCGTTTCATAAATATGTGTTGGAAACTGCTCATTTGAAGTATTGCCATCGCCAAAATCCCAAAGCCAAAAACCTGCGTTTTGCGAAGCGTCCATAAAAAAAACAGGCGAATTCATAGGCGTATTGGTATCGCTAATTTCGAAAGATGCTTGCGATGCATCTGTGCCACCATCGGCAAACCATTCGGCGACAAAGCCAGATTTTTGCACAATAGCATTTGTCGTCATCTGAATAGTGAGAACAGCATTTGAAGCCGTAATAATGCCATTTGCAGAATCATCTATGCTCGGCAGTTCTTCGCCATCGAAACGGCCAATAAGTGGACTATTGATACTTTCGCCATCGTAAATTTCTATATAATCATTGCCTTCTTCAGTGTTAAATTCCGTAAAAATGAGTTGCAAACTCGTTGCATTTTCTGGTGCAATTGTAATAAAACTGTTCATATTGTTGGGATACGAACCACTGCCGCCAGCGTCTCGGAGTGTGCCAACACAGTCGGTTTGCGTTGTGCCTTCGCCTATAACGGGTATATTTATTTGGGCAGATAAAGCATTAGAAAAGAAAAAAAAGCCGAAAAAAAAATATAGATATGGCTTGATAAGTAGGTTTTTCATATCGTTGTTATGTTTGTTTTTTAATCTATTGCAATCTAGCTAAAAAGGTTTTAAAATTAAAATTTAACTATTACAATGGTTCGGACATTTATACATTTTTTCGAAAACCTGATAGGTTTTATTGGAAAGGGGTTTGTAATATAAAAAATATACTTTTTTCTAGAATAGAAACCTGTCAGGTGGGGTGTCGAATTTCATAGTGTTTTTTTATAAACATTCGCCCTATTTTTTGTAAGAAATGACAAAATAATA
>JBMZCV010000083.1:0-20519 GCA_049613665.1 Chitinophagales bacterium
TAAATACAAAAATACAAATTTTTTATCATTAAAAAGTCAAAGCGGAAATTGCTGAATATCATTATTTTTGTCCAGCTACTCAAACTATTGACAATCAGTTATTTATAAAGCCAAAAAATCTACTGTCATTTCTAAAAAAGCTTTTGGCTGTTCGGCATGAACCCAATGCCCTGTATTAGCTATTGTTTCAATTTTAGCTTTAGGAAAATGATGCTTAATAAGCGAAATATCATCATCTAACACAATATAACGCAAAGATTTTCCACCTTTAACAAAAAGCGTACTTCCATCAAAACTATCAAATTGGCTCAAGCTATTGCCAATAATGTTGTGATAGTTGTGATAAATAGTTTCTAAATTGCATTTCCAGCGATACGTTTTATCTTTTTGGCGACTCAAATTTTTGAGCAAAAATTGTATCACACTTTTATCCGTAAGATATTTTGATAAAATATTTTCGGCTTCTTTTCTCGATGAAATGTGTTCAATATCTACTGCAAAAAAAGCATCGAAAATCGTTTGATGCTTAGGAGGATAATTTTTAGGAGCAATATCAACAACAACCAATTTTTCTACTTTATCATTGTGTTCGCAAGCAAACTGCATCGCTGCTTTGCCGCCCATAGAATGTCCAATTAAATAAATATTATCTAATTGTTTTTCGTCTAAAAATGCCAGCAAATCATCGGCCATAGCAAAATAATCAAACTCCAAACTGTGTTCAGATTTGCCATGATTGCGTTGGTCGATTAAATAAACTTGGTATTTTTTTGCCAATTGTTTACCTATAATTTGCCAATTATCTAGCATTCCGAAAAGACCATGTAAGATGACAATATTTTTTCCACTTTCGCCAAATTTCTTATAATTTAATTTCATGTTATTTTTTGTGTTGTTATTGCAAATTTATCATTTGAAACTGTTTCAATAGCTTTTCGAAGCCCAAAAAACTTGTTTTATATCAGTTTTCAGTTTAATAAAAAAAAAATTCTTTTGGGAAGGAAAACATACTATTTTTCAGTTCAAAAGGCATTAAATTTGCAAATATTTGGCCGCCTTAGCCTAAAAAAAATAGTATGTTTAAATCTTTGTAGGTATTTTTCAGCTTTTTTTCGCTGAAATTATTTGCTTTAAATATTTTTTGCTATCATTGAGTTTTAGCAAACTATTTTTAATGAAAATACAACACTCTTACGCTTTAATAGGTTTATTATTTTTATTTTTTACAGCTTGTCAAAATTCAGACAACAAAAAAGAAGGTAAAAATAAAACGAATGGAAGCTACGAATTAGAAGCAAAATTTAAGAATTTGCCAACCGATAAATCTGCATATTTGCTACACATTTATGGCGAAGACTTATTGATAATAGACACCTTAAAAGCAAACTCAAGTAGCGAGTTTGCCTTTAGTTTTGACAATAAATTGTCTATCGGAATGTATAGATTTTTGATAGATAGCGAAAAATATATAGATTTTATTTTTAATAATGAAAATATAGTGTTTTCTGCTGATTATCAAAATATAGGCGAAAGTCTGATTGTCGAAGCATCTTTGGAAACAAAATTGTATTATGAATATCGTGAGCAAGCCATAAAAAGCGAGTTTGAAAAGGCCCAAGCTAGTCAAATGTTGCAGCAAACAAAAAAATCAACTTCTGAAACAGACAAAGAGGTTTTGACTATATTTAATGAGGCTCAAGAAAAATATCAAAAAGTAGTACAAAATATTTTGAGCCAACATTCAGATACTTATGTAAGCAAAATTATTCGTTTTAGCCAAATTCCAAGCACAGATTTATTTTGGGGCGAAATAAAACGAAATGAATTTTTGCAACAAAAAATGTTGGCAAATTTCGACTTTTCAGACACTAGCTTATTGCATAGCAGTACTGTTGCCAAAAGCATTGTCAATTATTTGAGCCTTTATGTAGCCGATTATATGAGCGTTGCCGAGCAAGAAACTGCATTTATGGCGGCGGCCGATGCCTTGTTGAGCAAAGCAAAAAAAGAAAATGGAGAAGTTTATGCTTTTGTTTTAGAATATTTATTGCAAAGTTTTGGCATATTAGAAGCAGATAAAGTGTTGAAGCATATTGCTCAAAATTATGATTTAAATGAGGGTTGCAACAATGCTGAAAAAACACGTTTTATACAAGATAAGTTGGCAAATATCAAACTTTTTGGCTTAGGAAAACAAGTGCCTAATATCGAATTGTTTGATGAAAAAGGAATTGCTTTTGAGTTGAAAGAAAAAACAAAAATGCCTACCTTATTGATATTTTGGGCAAGTTGGTGCGAACATTGTACCCAAATTTTGCCACAAATAAAAAAACTATATGAACAGCAAGAAAATCCTAAAAAATGGGAAGTTATAGCAGTTTCGCTAGATGAAGATAAGGCAGTTTGGCAAGCATTTATTGCAGATGGCAAGTATAGTTGGTTCAATAGCTGCGATTTTAATGCTTGGGAAGGCGAAAGTATAAAAAAACTTCATTTATATGCTACTCCTACTATGTATTGGCTTGATAAAGAATTGATTATAAAAGATTTGCCGAAAAATATAGCAGATATAAAAAAGCATATTACTAGCTTATGAGGCTTCTAAGAGGCTAAAAGCAAACTTGCTTTGCAAAAAAATGTGAAAATTAATATACTGAAACTCAAGGCGTTGGCACACCTAAACAATTACTTTTATTTTAAAAAAAATATGAAAAAAATATTTCAAAATCTCGGTCTTATCGCTGTTTTTGCAGCAGTGTTACAGCTTTTTTTCCCATGGTGGATAGTTGTTATTGTTGCTGCTATGGTTAGTTTTTGGGCAGACTATACACCAAAAAAAGCTTTTATTACCTCTTTTACAGCAATTAGCACTTTGTGGTTTTTTTATGCAATGTTTATCGACTATCAAACTACCGCAATTTTGAGTAGTAAGATAGCTGCTGTTTTTACTGTATCTACCACTACATTATTTGCACTTACCTCATTTATTGGCGGTTTTGCAGCAGGTTTGGGTGGCACAACAGGAAGTTTATTTCGACAAGTGTTTAAGTAGTTGTTCAGAAGTTTTTGGGCATTTCTGAAAAAAATCAAGACTGTTTAAAAATCTTAACGCCTTTTGTCACAAAAAAAACTCGCTTAAATCTGTTGTTAATTGGTGTTTTCATTTGTTAAATTGTTTTTTTTGAAAAAACAAAAGACTTATGTTTAAACACTCAGACAGGTTTCTGTGCTTAACGCTTTTTTTGCACCAAAAGACTAATTTTTAAAAGGTCAATCTTTTTGATTTTCTGATGATAAGAAATAAAAACTACTTGTTCAAGCTAACACATTAAATATCAATATGGTAGCAACGAATCTGCCGTTTATTTAAATAATTTTTGACGCTTATTTATCGTCAAATACAATCATTTTTTTAGAATCTGAATGACGCAACCAAACGCTCTTTTCTATACTGTTTGCAGTACAATGAAAAATATTTGTTTGAGTAGGAAATGTTTCATACAAAAAAGAACTTTCAATGCTAATGCTATCCATTTTCGGAATATCAGAAGCTGTCAGATAACACCATGCTCCATCTAAAGCCATTTCTCTGCCAAGATATTGCAACTCAACAGGATTATCATTGACTTTCAAGCTTGTATGCGCTTGAATATATTTGAATATAAATTCATCAACGGCTTTATTTTCCTTTTTTTGGTCTAAAAATAAGTCAGCAATATTCATTTCTTGTTCTAAGGCTGCTTCTAAGTCATCGGTAAAAATATTTAATGCAATTTCTAGTGTTTTTTCTGAGGGATTATGCTCAATATAGCAATTGCTAACATAATATTCATGTAGTGAAGGGGTTGCAAAACTTGCTGTGAGCAGAAAAACAAAAAGTAAATATTTCATATGTTAAATACGCTATAAAGTAAATTTTTCAAATTTTTAAGGCATGAGAAATGACATATTTTAAAAAAAACGATAGACTATTGTTTTTTATATTGGTCTTTTTTAGCTAGAAAAATATGTCATTTCTTTCTTTTTCTTCCTGTCAAAAATAATATGATATTTCGTTGAAGCTAACTAACATCTGAGTTTTTAGCCAAAATTGTCACAACGCAAATAGTTACTTATTTTCTTAAAATACCATTTACTTGAAAGCTATCAATAAATAAGGCATCTTTGTTGAAACTTTGCTCAAAATGAATGCTGCTAGAATCTTGATTATCGGTTAAATATGCAGCACTATGCAAGGTATCGACAAGGTGCATTGCTAAAGTATCTTCATTGGCATTGCTATAAGTAATCACATTTTCGAAATTGCCACCAAACCAACAGAAAATGAGCAACATAGCCGCTACAAGCCCAGAGTGTGCTTGATGTCGAGTAGCAAATGCTGAAATAAAAGAAATGATAAAAGGAAAAAAATCGTTTCGATATACATTTTGCCTTTGAGATACTTTTTGTCTTAATTTTTGTTGCAAAAAAGGAGCAGGTAACAATTCAGTTTCATTAGAAATATCCATGCTATGCTTTGTTTTCAACAACATCTGACGATAAGCACTTATTTGCTCTTGGCTTTGAAAATGCGTAAATAAAAAAGCTTTTTCGGCTTCATTTAGGTCTGCAAATTTTTTGCGAAGTAGCAAAGGTTCGATATCATAAATCTGATATGGTGATATATTTTTCATATAAAAAGAAAATTTCAAATTTTATTGTATAAAGTAGTCTGACAGGTTTATTGTACAAATTTAAATGTACACTACTTCTATGTTAAGTGCCAAGCACGATTTAATAAACGGTCGCTTCGTTGCCAACGCATTAACGAGATGTTATGTTGTTTTTGTTTAGTAATGTCAAAAAAATAAGTTCCCGATTTGAGGCAGAGATTTTTTGAGCTACAAGGCGAAAAACACAGTCATAGCCATAGCTACGGCGAGGCTTTTCAACGAAGTAGGTCAGAAAATGTCAATCGCAAATAAAGAAGTTATTTTTTGAACGTTACTTAGCTACTTATAAAACACTTGGATTGTAGGCTTGCAGCTTTTTGGCTAAAGTTTTGGTGGTATAAAATAAACGAGACTTTACAGTGCCTTCCGAACAATTTAGAATGTCGCTAATTTCTTTTATAGAAAACTGCTCTTGATAACGCAATAAAAAAACACTTCGCTTTGCCTCGCTCATATTAGCTAACTCACCTACAACCAATTTTTTGAAATGCTGACTATCAATTTGTTGTTCAATTTTGGGCAAAATAATATCATTTTCTGTGACATTGAAATCGCCAACATAAATGCTGCCATTTCGACGCACTTTCAAACGGCGATATTCATTTTTGCACATGTTATTTGCAACAGCAAAAATCCAGGTAGAAAAACGTTTTTTAGTATCAAATAAATGTGGCTTTTCGACCACTTTCAAAAAAATATCTTGTAAAAAATCTTGTGCTTTTTCAGCATCTTTATACAACATTCTAAAAAAAAAATGTAATAGCCTTTTGCTATATCTAAGATATAGCTCATCAAAGGCTTGCATTTTTCCTAGTTTGATGCCTTCCATTAATTGTTCGTCACTCTTATTTTGATAAATACCAATCACGTTTTTTTTGTTTACTTTATTTTTTCAACACATATTGCGATTACTAGAATGGCAAAATATGAGTTGAAATAAATGGCACAAGCTTGCACTAAATATCAATACGCTACTAGTTCAATGCTTAAATAGTTGATGATAAAGATAATGTATTACTTTACACTTGCCTTGAAATTCAACTATCAATTTGTTTTAGTCGCATTAGCTTTCGCAATCCATCGCTTATTTTTGTTTGCCTCAAATAGCGTTATTCTATCTATTCATACAGCTTTCTTTTGTTTAAGTTCATTTTTTTCTGCAAAAAAATAAATAATACTTATGCTGCTTTTTTTGGGAAAGGAAAATATACTATTATTTTAGTAACTATTTACGTTATGGAAATAGGTATTTTTTATCTCAAAAGTCCATACCTAAACAGTTACTTATTTTATTTCAAAGCTAGAATAGTCAGCATTGCTTATTTCCAAAGCATTTTATGATAATATTTAATTTGTGCAATATTATGCGAGATTTGATTTGCTTTATTTTTATCAAATTTATTCAAAAAATAGTCAATATATCGCTTCATAATGTAGGTTTATTGACACTAATAACAAAAAATATTTAGGCAAGAAAATAAAATGAAAAGTCTTTTATTATTGATATAAAAGACTTTTAGTCAGCAGCTTTTGTATTGTAAATAATTTTTATGTTATATGTTTTGAGATATAAAAAATATTGAAGTATAAAAACTTTTATTAAAAGTCATTTGATTGCCATTTTTTTTGTATCTTACTGCTCCAATTGAAGTATCAAATCAAAAAAAGCTTGTATAAAGTTGCTTGTCACTACATTAACAACTCAAAAGAAAAATGTCGATTGATAATTGATAAATTGCAAATTATTTTTATTTGACCACTCAATATCCTTATATTTTAAGTACCTAAACAAATTTATTTTACAAATTGCGGAAGCTAATGTCTTGATTTTTTCAAAACGTTAGTATAAAGCAAAGTGCAGAATAAAAAGTGTTTGGTGCAAACCCAATTTTTTGTATTTATTTTTAATTTGCCTAAAGAGAAAAGGCTATGAGAAAAGAAATTATATTTTTGTTAATATTGTTGTGTCAAGGCATTTGCATAGCATCTGCTCAAAATAAAAATAACAATACATCTACAACTAAAGAGAAATCAGCTACCAAAAATGTTGCATCGACAGACGACAATGACGGTCTTTTGCATTTCAAAAAAGGACAAGAAAAGTTGAAAGAAGGTGATTATGCAGTTGCGAGAGCCTATTTTACAATTGCTATCGAAGCAAAGAGCAATTTGTTTGATGCTTATGTAGGGCGTGCCAAAACGCAAGCTGCTTTGCAAGACCATAAAGAGGCTATCAAAGATTATGATATGGCTTTGCAAATTGATGCTAATCATGCTGAAACTTACAATGACAGAGGTTTTTCAAAGGCAGCATTAAATAACTATCAATTGGCTATCAAAGATTATCATTATGCCATTACGTTGATGCCAGAGTTGAAAGAAGCATATATCAATGCTGCTACTGCAAAAGGCAAACTCAATGATTTTGAAGGTGCTATTTTGGAGTTGAAGCCACTTATTGCAAAATATCCAGATTATGCAGTTGCATATCACGAAAGAGGTAGCATGAAGGCATTGTTGGAGCATTATGAGGAGGCAATTTTGGATTTGAAACAGGCAATTTTGCTCGACAAAAGCTATGAAAGATTGTATTATAATAGCAAAAATAGCAAAAATTTCGATTTGCCTACGCAATTTACTATTGCTTTGCTCAAGCTGCATGAGCAAGATTATAATTTAGCGATTAGAGATTTTACTAGCATTTTACAGCAAGATGCAAGTTATACGATAGTTTATCTTTATCGTGGCAAGGCACATTTTGCGATGAAAGATATGGAAAAAGCTCAAGCTGACTTTGAGAAAGCGATTAAGAAAAATGAAAAATATGCGGAGGCATATCACGCATTGGGCAAATGTTATGCACATAATGGCAAAACGAAAGATGCTTTAAAAAAATATGAAAAGGCTTTGGATTTGGAGCGAGACCAAGCCGAATTCTATTTGAGTAGTGGTATTGCGAAGGCAAAGTTAGGTGCTTATCGGTCTGCCCTTGATGATTTTAATAGAGCTATTGGTTTGAAAGATAACTATCATGAGGCATTTTTGGAAAGAGGAAATGTGCGTTTGGCGTTGGAACAATACGAAAAAGCAATTACTGACTATTATGATGTGTTGGATATTAATGGAGACAATAAAAATGTTTACAGACATTTGGGTGAAGCCTATACAAAGCTCAAAAATCCAAAACAGGCGATTAGCAACTTTGAAAAAGCCATATCATTAGATGCGAAAGATACGCTATCGTATTTGAAAAGAGGCGATTTGTATGCCGAACAGCAAGAACACATGAAAGCTTTTGATGATTATGAAAAAGCAACAAAGCTAGACGAAAATTGCGTGATGGCTCATTTTGGAAAAGCAAATGTAAGAGCTTCGCTAAAAGATTATATAGGTGCTATTGTCGATTATGAAATGGCGGTTTCGCTAGATGAAAGTTTGACACAGGCTTATTTTAGAATAGCTATTTTGCGAATAAACATTGGTGATTATCAAGGAGCTATTATTGATTTTGACCGTGCAATACATCTTAATCCAGGCAACAAACAAGCATATTATAATCGTGGTTTGGCAAAAATAAATATTAAGGATTATGAAAGTGCCTTAGATGATTTTAACCAACTGATAGCATTGACAAAAAAATATCCAGACGCTTACTTTCAACGAGCTTACACTCGGCAGTTGCTTGGCCAGCCCGAAAGAGCTATTGATGATTATTCGAGAACGATTTCGCTCCAAAAAGGCGATATGCGTGCTTACAAAAGCAGAGGCTTGCTGCGAACTGACCTGAAAAGGTATAAGCTGGCCTTGTCCGACTTTGATAAAGCGATTAAACTAGACCCTAACGAAAAGTCTTTGTATGTTCATAGAGGCGATATTTTTATGGCTATGAACAATGCTAATGATGCTATCGACAACTATCAACAGGCTATCGGCCTAGATAGAAAATATGGTTTGGCTTATACTAAACGAGGCATCGGAAAAATGCTGGAAAAAAACTATAAAGGTGCATTGTCTGATTTTAACCAAGCGATAAAACTCAATGAAAAACACAAACTATCTTATGTTTATCGGGCAAAAGCTTATGCTGCCTTGAATGAATACGACAATGCTATTGGAGATTACAGTTATGCGTTGGCCATTGATTCCAACTATGTAGAGGCTTATTATGAACGTGGAAACCTGAATTATTGGCTGAAAAAGTATGAAACAGCTATTGTCGACTTTAATAAAGCACTTAAAATAGAACCTAGAAATAAAGATGCTTATTATTATAGAGGGCATTCGCAAATGGCACTTGGCAAATGGAAAACAGCCATTGCCGACTTTAATCGAGTATTGGTAATAGATAAAAAAGATAAACTAGGCTACTACAATCGGGCATTGGCCAAGGATTTGATTGGCGATTATCAAGGAGCTTTAAATGACTATGACAGAGCTTTGCAGCTAGACTCGAAATATACTACGGTTTATTTTGAGCGTGCAAAAATAAACTTTAAACTTGGAAAATATGAAAAAGCTATTTCCGATTTTGATGAAGCTATCACTATTACTCCCAGTAATAAAGAAATTTATGAATATAGAGGAAAAGCAAAAGCTGCTTTGCGAAATTATGCTGCTGCAACTACCGATTTTGCCAAAGTTATTGAAATTGACCCCGCAACAGAAACTGCATATAGTAGCAGAGGAAATGCTTTGGCGGCTCTAAAAAAATATAAAGAAGCCATTACAGACTTCAACACTTTAATAGAACTCAACCCAAACAACAAACTAGCATATAGCCATCGTGGTGCTGCACGAGCAGCCTTGAAAGATTATGAAGGAGCTATTTCCGATTTTGATGAAGCTATTTCTATTGATGCCAATCACCGTTCTGGTTATAGTAGCCGAGCAAAAGCAAAAGCTGAAATGGGTGATTATGAAGATGCTATTGCTGATTTTGATGAAGCTATTGGCCTAGATTCCAAATTTAAAACAGCTTATTTTAATCGAGGAGTTGCCAATCACAATATTTTGAAATATGACGAAGCCATTGGCGACTACGGACGTGTTATTGACTTAGACCCAGAAGCTGCTGAAGCATATAGCAATAGAGCAACAGCAAAAGTTGCTATTGGCGATTATGAAAGTGCGATGGCAGATTTTAATAGAGTCATTGCTCTAAACAAAGATTTGGGAGATGTGTATTACAACAGAAAAAAAACACATATCACACTAAATGAAAATATTATCAAAAATCCCAATTCTCAACAAGAACTTACGTTATATAACTTGATGCTCGAAGGGTTGGCAAAAGCTTCTTTGGGAGAATACGATAGTGCCATTGAAATTTATGATAAAGCACTCAAACTCGACGAAAGCTACAAGCTGGCGTATTACAACAAAGGAATAGTGAGAAGAAGCATTGGCGACCATAAAGGTGCAATAGACGATTTTACGCAAGCACTCGCTATTGACGACCAATATGTAGAAGCATACAACAACAGAGGAAGGGTATTTGCCGATATGGAAAACTATCAAGCAGCTATGCAAGACTATCATCAGGCTATTTCGATTAAACCAAACTATAAGATTGCATACAACAACAGAGGTATCACAAAAGCGGCTTTGGGCAACTATATGGGAGCTATTTCGGACTATGACAAGGCCATTAATCTAGCACCACAATACAAATCGGCATACAATAACAGAGGTTTGGCAAAAACTGCTTTATTTAATTATGCAGGTGCGATTGAAGACTACAATATTATCATTAAGCTTTCGCCAAACTACAAGCTGGCTTACAATAATAGAGGTATCGCAAAAGTGGCACTCGACAATTACAGAGGAGCAATTTTAGACTTTGACAGAGCCATTGCTATCGACAATAATTATCAGGCTTCCTACAAAAATAGAGGTATTGCACGAGCAGCTTTGGCAGATTACGAAGGAGCTATCGCAGATTTCGACCAACTCATCGAGCTAGTACCCAACGATGTATCTGTTTATATTCATAAAGGAAATGCACTCACTTCGCTCACAAAGTATGAAACTGCTTTGGTGGCTTTTAACAAAGCTATCGAAATAGAACCCAAAAATAGAGCCGCTCACAATTATCGTGGTTTGGTAAAATATTATTTGAAAGATTATAAAGGTGCGGCAAAAGATTTTGATAAAACAATTGAAATTGCTCCTAAATATGCTATTGCCTACAATCATCGTGGAATGGTCAGAATGGCCATGAACAGCTATTCAGATGCCATAAAAGATTTTAGCGAAGCCACTCGCATTCAACCCAAATATATGAAAGCTTACTATAACAGAGCAAATGCAAAACGACTCGCTGGCGATGAAACAGGAGCTATTACAGACTATAACAGAACCATCGCACTAGAACCTACCAATGTAGATGCCTACAACAACCGAGCGATTGTATATGTGATGGCAGGCAACTTTATTGACGCACTATATGATTTCGATAAGGTAATCGAACTGCAACCAGAACACGAATTGGCACACTACAATAGAGCATTAATAAAAGATAATTTTGGCGAACATCAGGCGGCCATCGAAGACTTTTCGGTAGCTATCAAACTAAACGCAAATTATGGTGAGGCTTACAATGGCAGAGGAAAAGCAAAGTCTAATCTTGGCAATTATTCTAGTGCCATCAGCGACTTCAATAAATCTATAGATTTGTTGCCTAAAAATGGTGAAACTTATTTCAATCGAGGTATAGCCAAACAAGTTATTAAAGATGAGGAGGGCATGTGCGAAGATTGGAAGCAAGCCAATAAACTAGGCTATGCTGCTGCTAAAGTTTCTTTCGATGAATTTTGCAAATAATATTACCATTAAGTGCCAAGCACTATTTAATAAACGGCCGATTTGAGCTAACACGCTGAACATCAATGTAATTAAACAAAAATCCGCTTTATTCATTTCTCAAAAAAGAGATAATGAATAAAGCGGATTTTGTTTTTAACCCAAGTTGGAATTGTAATTGCCAAAAAAAGTGATTTATTTACTTTTCAACTTATCAAAAAAAAGAGATGATGACAACTTATTTGTTAAAAAATAATATTTTACATTTCAAACTGAAAAGAATCACCTCTCAGGCTGCTCAAATAATTGCGAACAGAAGAAAAAGAGATTGTTTCGGTAGCAAAATAAGCTAAAGCTTCTTCTCGCTCTTTTTCGGTCGCATTAAAATGACTTAAAATATTGTTGAGGTGCATTTTCATGTGTCCTTTTTGTATGCCTGTCGTGACGAGTGAGCGAATGGCCGCAAAGTTTTGTGCCAAACCTACCGTAGAAATAATTTGCATCAGTTCCTCCGCACTCGGATTGCCCAAAAGCTCCAAAGAACGCTTTGCCAAAGGATGAATTTTCGTTAAGCCGCCAACTGTGCCAACTGCCAAAGGCACTTGCAATTCGAAATGAAAAGTACCATCATGCACCCACGCATTGCTCAAAGACGCATACTTGCCTTTGCGAGCCGCATAAGCATGTCCGCAAGCTTCGATAGCCCTAAAATCGTTTCCTGTCGCAATCACAACAGCATCAATGCCATTGTAAATTCCTTTGTTATGTGTTGCGGCTCGATACGAATCATTCTTAGCGATATTGACAGCACGCACAAACTTTTGAGCAAACTCTCTTGCTTCCATATCGCCAAAACTTCCCAAGTCTTCCACATTGCATTCTACCCAACTTCGCACCACACAATCTGGCATATAGTTCGATAAAATTGCCATAACAACTTGTAATTCTCTTTCGCTGCCTTCAAAATCGTGATAAATAGCTGCTTTCTCACGCAAAATTTTGCCGAAACCTTCCAAAACCGAATTGATAAAATTAGCACCCATCGCATCACAAGTGTTAAATTCTACCTTGATTTGGTAGTAACCTTTTTCCACTTCTGGCATATAAGACAAAGCGACATCAGTAATACCGCCGCCACGTTTTTCCATATTTGCCGTAATATCTTTTACGCCTTTGTGCAAATCAGCTTTTATTTTGTCGAAGAAGCTATAAAATTTTACAGGGTCTCCATGCCAAATAAAATGAACATGACCAATTTTTGTCATACTAAGCACTTCGGACTGAAAGCCGCCTCTTTTGTACCAAAATTTTGCACCGCTCGAAGCCGCTGCCACAACCGAACTTTCTTCGATAACCATCGGAATGCAGTACAATTTATTGTTGATAAGAAAATTTGGAGCTACACCATACGGCATATAAAAATTGGTAATCGTATTTTCGCTGATGTCATCAAATAATTTTTGTGCTTCTACATTGGTATGCCAAAAGCTGGCAAATTCACGCACTACATCAACAGGACTTGATGTAAAAAAATGTCGCACTAACCATGACAATTTTTCGCGCTTAGACAATTTTGAAAAACCTGCAATCATTTTGTCTTTGCTTCTCATAAAGAAAGGTATTTTTGGCTGAAGAAATGAGTTTTTAGAATGAAGTGTAAATAAAAGTGATAAAAAATATGGTTTTCAACAAAAAAGTCAAACACCTTGATTTTCAATGTGCTAACAACCCAAACGTGCTATATTAATCAGTGTTTGGCACTTATTTCCGCTTCATCAATCATATTTACAACTAAATATGTTTTAGGTTCAATAATTAATTTTAAAACTTTCACTTTTTTTTGAAAGTTTTAAAAGAACTGTAATTTAATTTTTTTTAATGAAAAAAACAATTACTTTTCAATAAAAATGCTATTTTAAGTGTTTAGGTGAAAGGAGCTTTAAAAGTGCCTTTTACCTTGTTTGTTACTTCGTTTAAATAACAAGAAAAAGTCTATGTTTCAAATTGTAGAACCATTTTATCTGATTGCTTTGAGCAGTTTGTTGCTCCCTGTTTTTATTCATTTATGGAATAAAAAGCAAACAAAAACGCTTGCCTTTGGTTCTATTCAATATTTGCCTAAGCAAAAAATAACTTATTTGTATCAATTGTTTTTTGCCGATAAGTTGCTACTGTTGCTTAGAATCTTGTTATTAAGCTTTTTTATTGTATTGCTAACCCAACTTTTTTACAAACACACAAACACGCAAGATGTTCGCACAAAGGCTGTTTTTATTGCTTCCGAGTTGTTGCCTATTAGCGATTATTCGAGCATGAAAAACTGCATAGATAGCCTTGATACAGATATTTCAACCTTTTATTATTTAGACAATAATTTATCTAAAATAGCCGATATAGATAGCATAAACCCTTTAGAAACTGAAAAAATAGCAAGCAATAATTTTGAATTGATGCAGCATATTGAGCATGATTTTGCTTCCGAAAACGATGTTTTTATTTTTGCTTCCAATCAACTAAATGCCTATCAAGGCAAAGCTCCAATACTTGATAAATCATTGATTGTCAATGTTTTACCGTCTAAAAAAACGACAAAATATATTGCAAAGCTAGAACGAAAAAATGATAAAGAGATGATTGTTTTTTTTGGCACAAGCGATGCTGAAAAAACAAGTATTGTGAAACAGAATATTCGTTTGAATGAAACCAAACAAACTGAAAAAATAGAAGACATTGGAACAGTTGATTTTTTGTGGCAAAAAGATAAAAACACATTGGCAATCCATTCAAAAGATGAAAAAATAGATACCATAGTTTCACTTGAGAAGCTTGCTTTGTCGCAAAAAAAATATAACATTCAATTGATTTATGAGCAAAAACGGCAGGCAGATGTTCAGTATTTTGAGGCAGCTTTGCGAACTATTGCAAAATTTTACGATACTACTATTGAGTTGAAAAAAGAAAAGTTGTTGGAGTTTGAAAGAAAAGTTTTGGCACAAAAAAAGAAAGGCGAAAATAGCAATATCAATGAGTTTCGAGAGGTAGATATGTATATTTGGCTATCGCAAAAGCCTATTATTGATAGGTTGGAAAATGAACTAGAAGTAGGCAAAATGATTTTAGCTGATGCTGAAAAAAATGATTTTAAAAAAGTGAATAGCCTTTTATTTCGAGAAAACGAAAATGGTTTCCAGACTTTTGATTATCCTTATCTGTATCAAATTTCAAAAGAAAGCACAGCATGGCCTAAAAAAGAGAATATTTGGACAGATAGTTTTGGAAATGAAGTGTTAAGTGCTGCTATTTTGGGCGAAAAAGAAGGTGTTTTTTATCAATTCAACAGCCGTTTTCATGCCGATTATACTAATTTGGTAGAACAGGTTTGGTTTCCAATTTGGCTAAATGATTTGCTAGAAAAGAAACCTTTAAGCGATAAACAAGCACTTTTGAAACGTGATATAACAACAATTACTACGAATTTATTGCCATTAAACCAAAGTGAAAAATCCGTTTTTAAAGTAGGAGAGAAAGTGAAAAAAGAAATTTCTAAAAGCTTACATTTTCCTTTGTGGTTGCTTGTTATTTTTCTTTTTGTAGTAGAAAGGTTTTGGTCGGAATGGAAGTATGGAAAGAAGAAATGATGGTTTTTGATTTCTAGCTATACTATTTCTTGAAAAATAGTATAGCTAGAAATCAAAAAAATATTAGTGATAAACAGCATGGCCTTGTTTTGGCCGCTGCCAAATATCGGTACGTCCAATAAACGAAAAGCCGACAAAGCCTCTGATAGATAACGTTTTATTGACATTTAGCCACATTTTACAACTGTATGTTTGCCCAGATTTTGGGTCATAGATAGTTCCATTTTGCCATTCTTTGGTAGCTTCTTCATAAGTAAAATCTTTCAAAACATCAAGCTGATATAATGGTCGTTTTTGCAAATGAACATTGGCATTATGCTCGTCAGCCAAGTCACGCCCAAGTTTTAGCCATACAATTTTTCCATAAAATTTATCGCCTTCTCGATAAATTTCGACAGAAGCATCTTTTTCATTGTTGAGCCATTTTCCTAATATTTTATTAGCGTCTTGAGCCACCAAAGACATAAAAAAACCACTAAATAACCATATTAAACACATTGTTTTAAGGCGTAATAATCTTTGTTTTTGTTTCTTCATTAGAAAATTATATAATTTAAAGTGAGTTGAGAAAAAGTGTGTTTGTGGTGTGTGTGGTGTTTTTATATGCTAGTTTTTGAGTTTGAATAAGTAGCCTTAAAGTTATGAAATATCATTTTGGTAAAGAAATTTCAATTTTAACGTGACAAAACTATTACTTTTGTATTGTTAAAATTGAAATTGTATGGTGTTAGAATTTAACAATTAAACGAGCATTTACTCGCCGTGCTGTCAAATAATTGGGTATGCCATAAACACGATTTTGTGCTTGCAACCATGTGTAAGAAATGGTATTGGAGACACCTAGCAAATTAAAAATTTCTAAGGAAGCCCAAACCGTATTTACTTTTCTCAAAACACTAAATTCTGGCAATTCTTTTTTGCTGCTGTCAAACAACTGTGCCGAAAAACCAATATCTATACGTCGATATGGTGGCACACGAAACGAGTTTCTGACTTTTGCTTTTTGCGAAGGACTGAAAGGCAAACCAGAACCGATGAGCATATTTAAGTGCATTTTGAAGTTTTCATTTGTAGGCCAATAGTCTTGAAAAAATAAGCCTAAATTGAAACGCTGGTCAGTTGGGCGAGGCACAAAACCGACTTCATTTCTGACACTATCAACTGCTAATATATCACTTGTTTGTCCAATAACAATTTTTTCGCCTGCCTCATTAAAAAAGTCGTAATAAAAATCATTTTTCAAATTTTCTTTTGTTTGCATCACCGATAAGCTAATCCAAGAATCAGTACCTTTCACAAATTCGCCATTCAAACGCACATCTAAACCACCTGCATAACCGACAGCCTCGTTTTGTCCAAAATAACGTATGAGTACATTTTCTAAATCATAAGGCACTAAGTCCCAGAGTTGTTTGTAATATACTTCGGTTGTTAATTTAAATGGCCGTTGCCACATTTTGAAAGTATAATCTGAGCCTACTACAAGGTGCAAAGATTTTTGAGCTTTTAAATTGGTGTTTAGTTCGCCATTCGAATTTCTCATTTCTCTATAAAAAGCAGGTTGATAGTAGGTGCCTGCCGCAAAACGCACAATTAAATCTCTTGCACTTTTCGTGCTATCGTTTGCTGCCTTTAGCTTTGGTTGCCAGCCCATTTGCACACGAGGCGTAACGACAAATTCGTTGTTCAAATCCCAATAATTAAAACGTATTCCGCTTGTTATGTTTAAGCGTCCTTCTTTGCCTACTTCCCATTCATCTTGCACAAAACCTGTCAAACGATTGGAAGACAAATTCAAATCTGCGTTTAATACATCTGCAAATTGTACCTCATAGCCTGCATAAGGTACGGCATAGCCAGCCGAATCGAGGCGATACCATTCGTTGATTTGGTCATCGATTTTTTCGTGCTGATATTTTGCTCCCCAAGTCAAAAAGTGGTCAAAAGCAGTTAAATCTAAATAACCTTTGTGCGAAAAATTAAAGATATTTGCGTTTAATTGATTTCTTGCCCAATCGTGATATGTGCCTACACCAAGTATGCGTTTGACATCGCCAAAGCCCTCTTCTCCCAAACTTTTTTCGACTTCGCCAATCCAATATTGTCCAATAATATCAAACGCTTCAACTTCGCTTGTTTTGAAACCAGAAGTCAAAAATTTGAGTTTCAAACGATTGTAAGGTGTGGTATAAATCGCACCTAAACCACCCATTAAAGTGGAATATCTATCTCTTTCTTGGCCATCGAAATATACATTTAGTTGCAAAGCTTCGTTGAATGTTCCAAAACTTGTTTCCGATTCGACAGGAATATATTCAAAGACATTTCTGCCGTAGTTTCCGATAAATTCCATTTCCCAACGCTTGCTCAAACGTGCTGTTATGAAGGTTTGAAAGTCAGTGGAGGAGGGGCGATATTGGCCTTTTGTGGGCAAAGCATTCAGTAAATATTGATTGGACTGCTGCCGCAAACCCATGATATAAGTAAAAGAAGTATCTTTATTTGCTCCTTCAAGGTGTGCATTTGCTCCCAACAAACTCAAAGAAACTGAGCCGCCAAAACTCGTTGGTTTTTTGTATTTTACATCTAAAACAGACGACATTTTATCGCCATATTTGGCTTCAAAACCACCTGCCGAAAATGAAATAGAACGCACCAAATCTGGATTGATAAAACTCAAACCTTCTTGCTGACCAGAACGCACCAAAAACGGCCGATAGACTTCAAAATCATTGACATAAATAAGATTTTCGTCAAAATTTCCGCCACGCACCGAATATTGCGAACTCAACTCATTGTTGGCAACTACACCAGGCAGAGTTCGCAAAAGTCCTGTAATACTACCACTTGGATTAGGAATTTGCTGGAGTGAGCGTCTGTCTAAGGCAATAATGCTAGAACTTCGTCGCCGTCCTTGTCGTACAATGGCACTTTTTAGCAACACATCATCGCCTTTCAACATGATATTTACTTCTCGCAACTGCCCATATTCGAGCCACATAATGGTTTGTTCATTTTTAAAACCGACATAAGTAAACTTGAGCGTAATATAAGTTTGAGCAGGAACATATATTTTATAATAACCATTTATATCGGTTATTGTGCCATAAACGCCTTGTATGTTTGTTGTTACGTTTACACCAGGCAATGGCGAACCTACAAGGTTAGTCACTTTACCATATATATAAGGATCTTCTTGAGCGGTTGCGGTTTGATAGAGGCTTATCAAACAAAAAATCAATGCTAGTATTTTGATTGGCTTTATCATCTGTTTAGTTAGTTTTCGTTGAATTCAAATAGGAATAATAAGGCATTCGATGGTTAAAAAAAACATACCTTGCACATTATTTAAAACGCAAGATATGTTTTTATCATATTGAAAATGGTAAGTTTTATATAAAAAATGCCCTTTTGTCATTTTTAGGCCGTAAATACCTTTGGCTGAACGTCTTTCAAGACGCTAATCATCTCACTTGGGTTGCTTGCCTTAAAAACACTACTTCCAGCTACCAATACATTGGCTCCAGCTTGCAAAAGTTGTTGTGCATTGTTTGTTTTTACGCCACCATCAATTTCGATGAGTGCATGAGCATTTTTTTGTTGAATAAGATGTTTTAGCTTTTTAATTCTATCGTAAGTGTTTTCGATAAAACTCTGTCCGCCAAATCCCGGATTGACAGACATCAAACAAACTAAATCGACATCAGCAATAATATTTTCGAGCAAAGCGATAGGCGTATGAGGATTGAGGGCCACGCCAGCTTTCATGCCCATCTCTTTGATAGCGTGAATGCTGCGGTGCAAATGTGGCGAAGCTTCATAATGTACGGTTAGAATATCAGCTCCTGCGGCTTTGAAATCGGCAAAATATTTTTCTGGCTCTACAATCATCAAATGCACATCTAGCGGTTTTTGGGCGTGCTTGTTGATGGCTGCCAATACTGGCAAACCGAAAGAGATATTTGGCACAAAACGGCCGTCCATAATATCTATATGTAGCCAATCGGCACGGCTGCTGTTGAGCATTTCTACTTCTGTTTGAAGGTTGGCAAAATCTGCTGCCAAAATTGAAGGTGCTATTAAATGTTTCATTGAGCAAAGATAATTAGTTGCTGCTAGAAAGTGGATAAAAGGCGAGATTTTTTTTGCGGTTTTTCTTTGAGGCTGTAAACGTTTTTAAGACAAAAACAGAACTTAGACATTTTGGCAAGAATCAAAAAGCGAAAATCATTGATAATTCAACGATTTTCGCTTTTTTTGAGGTCGAGACCGGATTCGAACCGGTGTAGGAGCTTTTGCAGAGCCCAGCCTAGCCACTCGGCCACCCGACCTTTTTATTCTCTTAATGAGATTGCAAAGATAAAACTTTTTTTTGGTTTGAGCAAGTTTTTTATAGAAAAAAGTAAATTTAATTTTTATCATTTACTAAAAACAAAAAAAGCATTTTTCTAAAAAAGACTTAAAAAATAAACCAAAGTAGTTGTTTTCTTGAGCGATGCAAATTTAGGAATAAAAAATGGAAATGCCAAGTTTTTTTGAAGTTTTTGCTATTTTTTTATTTGCTCTACAAACTCAATTGAAACTTTAGCAAGTTCTGCAATTTGCTTATCGGAAAAGCTATTTAGATTTAAAAGGTTTCTAACAATTGCAATTTTTTCTTCTTTTGCCTTTTGTTCGATTTCTTTTTCTTTATTAGCCATTTCTATTCTTGCTTTTTCTTTTATTAGCATGACTTTTTGCTCCATATTCTGTTCGAAAATGTCTTCAATTACCTTCATTCTTTTTTCTACGGCTGTTTCAATCTCAATTTTGATACTCATAGCTCGACTTGCTCTATCAGAAAGCACTTCGCCAAACCTTTGATATTCTCTTCGTTCTGAATCTTCCATATTAGCGACTTTTAGGACTTCATCAGCTTCTTTCAAACCTTTGGCAGTAAAGTTTTTCTTAATTTCGCTATTTTTCAAAAAATATATCCATTCGTCTAAAGTGTCTTTCGCTACATCATCAAAATTATTGACTTTGAGCAAATATATTTCTGGATATAAGTCTTGTATTTTTTCTTTCTTGAACATTTTTTTCTGAGCATTCGACAATTGCAATTCATCATTTTGATGAAGCCCAGAAAAAGTAGTTGTACCTTTATAAATATAATCTTCTCCTCTGCCCAAATCAAAATAAACGATATTTATAGAAATCACTTTTTTTACCGATGTCCATTTATCGCCTGTTTTGATATGTTCTGTGATAGCTTTAGAAATGCCATACAAAATTCTCAAAAAATAATCAATAGCATAAGAATTTTGAATTTCGATAATAGACCTGTTACTCTATAAAACTATTGATTATCAGTAGCTTATAAATGTTC
>JBMZCV010000084.1:0-20437 GCA_049613665.1 Chitinophagales bacterium
TTAAGCTTTTGATAAAAAAGGCCTTAAAAACTAATTGCTGACACAGAAAAACAAGCAAATGTTTTTTTATAATATTTATTTTATTTCAAAGCGAGAATAGCTGAGTAGTACTGAAAAGTATGATAAAAATTTATCAGATAAGCTTATTGAAAAAAAGTATGATGAAAATTTACCACCTGAACTTACTAACGCTTTGAAAGACGCTGGTAATATTAGGGTTTTAAAGATGGATAGAGCTAATTTAAGTAATTTATCTAAAGAAATAGGTAATTTGAAAAATTTGGAAAGACTAAGTTTAGAAGGAAATATGTTAAGTAGCTTGCCTAAAGAAATAGGTAATTTGAAAAACTTAGTATACATAGATTTATCACGAAACAAGTTTAAGTCATATCCTAAAGAAATATTTAAGTTAAAAAACTTAACTGCACTAGCGTTTTGTAACAACTATGAATTGACGAGCAACCTACCTAAAGAGATAGGAGAATTGAAAAACTTAATATACCTTAGTTTAACTGAAAGCCAATTAAGTATTTTACCTGAAGAAATAGGAGAATTGAAAAACTTAACAAGTCTTAATTTAGATGGAAATCAGTTTAGCATTTTACCTGAAGAAATAGGAGAGTTGAAAAACTTAACAAATCTTAATTTAGATGGAAATCAGTTTAGCATTTTACCTGAAGAAATAGGAGAGTTGAAAAACTTAACAAATCTTTCTTTGAATAGTAATCAATTAAGCAATTTGCCAAAAGAGATAGGAGAATTGAAAAACTTAACAAGTCTTTATTTACATGGAAATCAGTTTCGCATTTTGCCAAAAGAGATAGGGAAATTGAAAAGCTTAAAAAACCTTAGTTTATATCATAATCAATTAAACAGTTTGCCAAAAGAGATAGGAGAGTTGAAAAACTTAACAAGTCTTTATTTAGATGGAAATCAATTAAGCAGTTTGCCAAAAGAGATAGGAGAACTAAAAAACTTAGTAGTCCTATCTCTTTTGGCAAACCAATTAAGTAGTTTACCTAAGGAGATAGTTAAACTGGAAAATTTAGAGGAATTAAGATTTGGAGGAAATACATATAAAGGTAAGGAGGCAATAAAAAATAAATTTAAAGAATTAGGTTTATTGTCATTGCCAAGCTCAACAGTTTCCGAAGAAACTTTAATAGAAAGGCAAAAAAAAGGATTAGAAAATGCAAGACGATTTGTAGAAGAAACAAAAAGAAGGTTAGCAGAAGAAAATTCAACAAGAAATACAGCTTGTAATTCTTGCGATGGCAATGGTAAATGTAGTTGGTGTTTTGGCCATGGCAGAAAAGAATGTTTACGTTGTAATGGAGATGGAAAAAACTATTTATCTGGTTTTACAGAACGTCTTTGTGAGGCTTGCAATGCTAAAGGTTGGAACTTGTGTGATGCTTGCATGGGAAGTAAGACTTGTAATTCTTGTAAAGGAAGTGGATATAAGTAACAATAGTTTTACCAAAAAAATAGCCAAATGGATAAATTAAAAAAATATCAAGACATTTTAGCCGCTTATCTTACAGAATATGCAAAGATAAAACCTGCTAATTTACCGAATATTGATAGTTGTGCTATTGTTGATAGAGAAAACAATCATTTCCAACTATTACAACTCGGTTGGCAAGGCGAAGAATATTTTTTTACGGTGGTGCTGCATTTCGATATAAAAGATGGAAAAGTATGGTTTCAACAAAATATAACAGAGCGAGAAGTAGTTGATGAATTGATGGAAATGGGCGTAGAAAAAAAAGATATTGTTTTAGGTTTTCGCTACCCTAAAATGCGTCTATACACAGGCTTTGCAACGGCATAAAGTGCGATAAAAAACAAAAGCATCTCAAACTTTCACTAAGTTGGAGGTGCTTTTGTTTTTTGCCTATCAGAAAGACCTTTAGTAGTTTTTTTAGCTAAAACAGCACATAACATACAAAATACTAAAAAAAAAGTTATATACTTGATTAGTAAAATGAACTTTTTATAGTTTTGTTTGTTTCATATATAAGTAATTGGGTAATATCAAATTATAAGTAATGCTTTCTAATTCATTGAATATCAAGGAGTTAGAAAGTTTTTAATTTATAAAATATATACATTCAAATACTTAGACATACTTAAACATTTTAAAAAAAAACTATGAAAAAATTAACTTTATTAATGTTCGTTTTCTTTGCGATTGCGTCGTGTACCGACAAAGATGATGATGACGATGATTCAATGAATTTTGAAAACACTATTTTTACAAGTAATAATACAGACGGTAATGTCCAATATTATACTGTAAATAGTTCAGGAGACATTACTGACGGAACAGTTGTTGAGACAATGAGTACAGCAGCAGATGGCGTTTATTATGACTCTTCTGCCGATGAAATTATTCAAGCATCACGCTCAGATTTGGGAGTAGATGTAATAGTAGATGCTAGTGCCTCAATTTCAGATGGTACAGCAACAGCAGAAACTTTTGGAGCAGGCGATATGACAAGTCCTCGTGAAGCAGCAGTAAGTGGCAATTTTATTGTTGTGGCAGATAATGCTGATGCTGATGGTGATGACCAAACACTTGATGGTAGATTATTTATTTATTCTCGTACGTCAAGTGGCGTTTCGCTTAGAAATACCATTACGACTGACTTCAAATTGTGGGGCATAACATTTATTGGAAGTGACTTATATGCAGTAGTAGATGCTGATAATGAGCTGGCTGTTTTCAATGACTTTTTAAGCAACACAGCAGATGCAACACTTAGTGCTAGTAAGCGTGTTGAGATAGAAGGAATAGTGCGTACACATGGATTAACTTATGATAGTGGCTCTAACACTATGATTATGACAGATATCGGAAGTGCTGCAAATACAGAAGATGATGGCGGTTTTCATATCATCGAAAACTTTACTAGCCAATTCAATGGTGCGACTAATGGCGGTATGATTGCAGTTGGAAGTCAGACAAGAGTATCTGGCTCTAATACAATGCTTGGAAACCCTGTCGATGTTGCTTATGATGGCGACAATGACATCGTTTATATTGCAGAAATAGGAAATGGCGGTGGAAGATTATTATCTTTCAATGATGCCAAAACAGGCGGAAACCTTCAACCTACTTCAAATATTGCGATTTCAAAAGTATCATGTGTTTATTTGAATAAATAGTTAGACAACTATAATACTTGGCACTTAGTAGAAAATAAAACTATAACGAATAAAATATATTCTTAAACAATACAAGGCATCTGAAACAAACAAGTTTCAGATGCCTTATTTTTTTGTTTAGTCAAATAATAGAAATAATCAAGCCGAAAACATTGTTTTTTAGGTTAGTTAGAGTTTTTGATGTATATATATAATATTGCTTATAAAAAAAAGTTCTAGATAAGCAATAAACACCCAAAATGCGTTAATATCACCAGCTATTATCAGTTTAACAAAAGAAACACTTTTTTTGACAAAGGAAACACACTATTTTTCATTAAAATAGGCCATAAAATAAGGCAAATATTGGTCGCCTTAGCCTTAAAAAATAATCGCTGATACAAAAAATGAATAAATAATGTTTTTTGTTATTTGTTTTGTTTTAAAGCGAAAATAGCTATTAATATCACAATTACTTATTAATTTTTCTTAAAAAAAAATAATCTAAAACACTAAAAATGAAATCATTAAAATCAACATTATTACTATTAGTTATGTTTTGTACAGTGCTAAGTATGCAATCCTGTACCGACGAAGGCGAAGATGGCCCTTCTGACTGTCCGATTGGCTATACAGGTATCGACTGTGAAACCTTGGATTCTTTAGCAATACAAACCCTATTAGATGAAGGCAAAACACCATTAGAGTTAATGAACGATGGTGTGCCTCTAAGTGGCCTTTACGGAAAAATGTATGAAGGAGGTTTAATATTTTACTTGAATGAAAATGATGGTTCAGGAATGGTAGCAGCAACAGAAGACCAGAGTGAAGGTGCAAGATGGGGTTGTCTGGGAGACGAAATTGATGGAGCAGATGGCGAAGCTGTAGGAACTGGTGCCCAAAACACACTGGATATTTTAATGGGTTGTACTACAAGTGGAACGACCACAAAAATTTGCAATGACCTTGAATTAAATGGTTACTCAGATTGGTTTTTACCCTCAAAAGGTGAGTTGAGATTGATGTGGAAAAACCTTGCCGATTCTGATGGAGATGGTTACAGTTCTGGAGCAGAACACGAAGGAAATATTGGCAATTTTGCTGCTTCTTTCTACGCAAGCTCTACGGAGTATAGCACTACTAGTCTATGGGTTCAATTTTTTAGTAGCGGTCTTCAACTCAATGACTTTAAAACTGGCTTTCATCATGTTCGTGCGGTTCGTGCTTTTTAATGCTTGATAAATAATTGAATAAAAAATAGTAACAAGTTACTTTTTATTTAAAAGTTTGAAATATTGAGGTGGTAGGTATTTAAAAAAATGCCTGCCACCTCATTTTTTGTGGCCACTTATTTTAAATTTTGTGAATAAAAAATAATACCTTGCAACTGAAAAACCGTATTTTGCCATCTTTGAAAAGAAGCAAGGTTTTTTACCTAAACAAACTAAAAAAACGCACTAACCAACAATGAATAAACAATATTTCTATAAGGTATTATATTATTTTTTCTTTTTTTTTATATCCACAACTGTTTTCGCACAAATAGGTGGTGGCATAAATCCATATTCTACTTCTATTTATGACAAAAATAGGAACAAAATGGAGCGACAATATGACCGTTACGATTTAGAAAAGTTTTTGTCGCAAGAAGAAATTCAGCAGCTAGAAAATGACTCTTCTACTACGGAGCAAAAAATTATGCTTACGCCAGAGGAGTTGCGAAAGTTGGGCGTTTCGGAAGAAATCATTGAAGAACTGTTGCAGCTCAATACGTTGCAAGATAGTATCGGTATGATGCAAGATGAAATGGAAAGGCAAGCTTTGGAGGAAAAAATGGGCGAAGAAATAGATAGCATTAGCCTCGAAAATATACAAGAACTCATAGATATTCAAAAGGCTCAATTGGTGGAAAAAGCTTTATCTTTGCCAGAACCTTATTTGTATGGCCACGAATTTTTTAGACGCAATGCTCTAAAAGTATTGTATGACCAAAATATGGAAATACGGCCGCCATCGCATTATGAACTAGGTTTTGGCGATGAAATAAATGTGGTAATGTGGGGAAACATTGACTATAACGAGGTTTTTGTTATTGATGAAAAAGGAGCAATTCAGCCCAACTTGATAGGAAAAATTTATTTGCGAGGCATTGAATACGAAAAAGCGAAAGAGTTGATTCGCAAGCGTTTTGCCGAAAAATATGCTATGCCTGCCAATCAAATTGAAGTGAGCATGACTTTTTCACGCATTATTACTGCCAATTTTGTCGGCGAATTGTTTAATGCAGGCTCATATCGTTTTCCAGCCATCACATCAGTTTTCAATGCTTTGGTAGCCATTGATGGCCCGAATCAGTTGGGTTCGGTGCGAAATATTTTTATAAAAAGAGGAGGGAAAACACTCAAAACACTCGATATTTATGAATATTTGACCAATCCTGATAGTATGCAAGATTTTTTCCTCGAAGAAAATGATTATATCGTTGTGCCAGCTATGGGCAAAGTTGCTCATATTTCGGGCGAAATTAGGCGGTCTCACAACTACGAATTGAAAGGAAATGAAGGTTTGGAGACACTAATTGATTTTGCAGGTGGCTTAAAAGCAGAAGCATTTACCAAAAATATCAATATCAAACGTTACCAAAATAACCGAGAGGTTTTGATAGACATTAATTTGGATAGCTTGCGGCGAGTAAACAAAGATTTCGCAATTCAGAATGGCGATAGCGTGTTTGTATATCGTGTGCCTGTGGGTTTGCGAAATTATGTGGAGGTAACAGGAGCAGTAAAAGTGCCAGGACGCTATGAGGTACGAGATGGCGACCGAATTTCCGATATTTTATACAAAACGGAAGGTGTTTTGGACGATGCCGATTTAAATAGAGCTTATGTTATACGTTTGAAAGAAGACCAATCGAAGTTGCTCATTCCTTTTAAACCAAAAGCAGTATTAGAAGATGTGAAAACTACTGATAATGTATTTGTGCAAAATTTGGACACGATTCAGGTGTTGTCTCGCAAAGATTTTCGACAAGATTTTACAGTTAAAATTAGTGGTGCAGTCAGAAAAGAAGGAGAATATGAATTTGCCGAAAACTTGACATTGAAAGATTTGTTATTTAAGGCTGGTGGTATGCAAAAAGAAGCTGCAAACAATAGACTTGAAGTTTCGAGAGTCATCAAGTTTACAGATACTGAAAGTGGTGCCGACAAGCAAGATAGAATTGTGGTGAAGCGTGTGGAGGTAGGCACAGATATTTCCATTGATGAAAATGCAGCTAACTTTGAGCTAAAACCTTATGACCATGTTTTTGTGCGACTCTCGCCAGATTTTGAAGAGCAACAAATTGTTAAGATTTATGGCGAAATTGTATATCCTGGAGAATATCCTTTGTTGAGCAAACAGGAGCGTTTGAATAGTTTGTTGGAAAGAGCTGGAGGAACTACAAATTTTGCGTTCAAGGCTGGTGGCCAACTTTTTAGAACAGAAGATAGCATTGGTTATGTTTTGTTGGATATAGAAAAAGCAGCTAAAAAGTCTAAAAAAGCGAAATTTAATTACATTTTGGCAGATGGCGATTCTATTTTTATTCCAAAGGTAAAAAATGTGGTGACTCTGCGAGGTGCAATGCGACATTTTGAAGTAGATTCAGCATTGACACAAATTAGCGTTCCTTATGAACACAGGCGGCGAGCAAAGCATTATATCACAAAATATGGTACAGGTTTTAGTCGCTATGCCAAAAAAAGAAGAACTTATGTGAGGTATCCGAATGGAGAAATTAAACAAACCCGTAATTATGGCTTGTTCAAAACCTATCCTCGTGTGGCGAATGGCTCGACGGTTTTTGTCGATATTACAGACCGAAAACGAAACGAAGGCGTGCGAAAGGAACGGCTTAAAAATCGAAATTGGAATGATGCCTTCGATAGTTTTACTTCAAAAATAGCAACTGTTTTGACAGTATTGGTATTAGTGCAGCAGGTGCGAAATTAGTGTAGTTTTATTTACTTTTTTTGCATTTATGCGACCATATTTTGGTCTTCGATGATGTTTCTTTTGTGAATAAACTCTTTTTTGCAATAAAAAATGCTAAAGTTTAAGAGAATTATGGTTTCTTTGTATTGAAAGATGAAGCAGAAGCGATGAAGTTTTGTTTTTGCTCAGAAATGTTAAAAAAATAATTTAACATTTAGGAATTAGTATTTTTGAACAAAAAGGCTTATATTTTGAGCGGAAAAAAATCTAAAAAGCAAGCATTTTGTAAAAAAAAGATTTTCTTTTTAAACCTACAAAAAACTTTATTGTCTAACGAAATATAATCAAAACTTTAAACGCCATGAAGTTATTTAAATTTTACTTTCAACTAGCTGTTATTGCTGCCTTATTGCCTATCTTTACGGCTTCGGCACAAGACGATGTCTATTATACACCTAGCAATAGTAGCACTACAACCGATGATAATGGTAATACTTATATTACCAATAATTATTACAATAGTGATAATAATAATAATGAAGAGTATGTCTATTATGACGACAATGACTACGATTATTATTACTCTTCTCGAATAAGACGTTTCAACAATCCTTACAATGGTTTCGGATATTATGGAGGTTGTTATACCGATAGATATTGGTATTCGCCAAACCCTAACAATTGGGGATATAGTATTTATAACGACCCATTTTATTCACCGTACAATTATGGCCCTTCATTTTCGATGAGTTGGGGCTGGGGACATTCAATTTATCGTCCTTGGAGATGGAATAGAAACAGATGGCACAATCCGTGGAGTTATCACCATCACAACAATTCATTTTATCACAATGCTTATGTGAATAGCTATTACGCACCAAATCCGTATAGCCCAACAACTGTATATGTGTATAATGATTATGACCACTCGACCAACAGCTATCAGACTGAAACAGTATCTAACAGCAATACGCATTATGGCCCACGCACCGACCGCTCAGGTTACGGTAGTGGCAGTTCGTATGGCGATCGTCCAGATTATGCAACAGGTAGTGGAGCAAATTCTAATGATGATGGCACAGGCAAGCAAGGCGATAGAGGTAATAATACAAATATTTCTTCTGTGCCAAATCAAGTTTTTACGCCTATCACACCTAGCACAACTTACGAAACTAAATCTCGCACAAACAAAGGCGATATTTATTCGGAAGGAAAAGTGGTTGGACAGCCAAATACTTACGATTATAACAAGCCAGCGAGTAAGCCAGAATATACAGATACATATATCAAAAAAGATACTTACTATCAGCAAAAGCCAGCTACAAATGCTCCTACTTCCAATACCAAAAAAGATGATGATAGACGCATTAAAGTAGCTCCAAAATATAACGATAACAAAAAAGACAAAAATAATAAATATCAGCAGAAGCCAAGTTATAACTCAAAACCTAAAGGAAAATCCTCAAAACCAAAAAGTTATAATAGCGGCTCTTCAAAAAAGAAAGGTTCTAGTTATAGCAGAAGCAACAGCAGTTCTTCAAAAAAGAAAGGTTCTAGTTATAGTAAAGGTAGCAGCAACTCTTCAAAATCGAAAAGCAGCCCAAGCCGTTCAAACAAAAGCAAAAGTTCGAACAAACGTTCTCCACGATAGACTGTAAGCACAAAAAAACTTATTTTATATACTGCAAAATGTAAATGTTGCATTTTGCTTGAAAAGACTTCTTATCTGATAAGGCTAATTTATTTTAGCTGAAAAAATTAGATATAGGAGTCTTTTTTTTAGCCAAAAATTATTTATTCAAGGCTTCATCCATTCACACACGAAAACAAAAAATATCTAACATGATAATCACCATCAAAAATAATATTCACTTTTTTCTATTTGCACTTGCTCTTATCATGAGCGTTCCTAGCCTTTTTGCACAAAGTCCAAATGATGCTTTGCGATATTCTCAAACTACATTTGGCGGAACAGCCAGAAGCATGGGCGTTGCAGGAGCTTTCGGTGCTTTGGGTGGCGATTTTAGTGCTACAAGCAACAATCCTGCAGGTTTGGGCATTTATCAAAAATCGGAAATTGTTTTTACGCCTTCGCTATTTTTGAGCAATACGGAATCTACTTATTTCGACAAAACAACTACCGACCAAAGAAGTAATTTTAATTTTAATAATTTTGGCGTTGTTTTTACAAACAAAGCACGAGAACGCAGAGGAAAAACAAGCAATTGGAGAACAACGACCTTAGCTTTCGGTATGAATCGCCTCGCAAATTTCAATAGCAGAACTTATATGAGCGGCTACAATACCAACAATTCTATTTCTCAATATTATGCCGAGCGTGCTAATGGAACAACTGCTGCCGCTCTTCGAGATGAACTGCCTTTTGATGCAGGTTTGGCATATTGGGTTTATGCCATTAATCCGACCAATACTGCCGAAACTGAATATGCAGCTATCGCCGAAGGAAATGTAGAACAAGAAGAATTTGGCAATTTTCAGCGTGGAATCGACGAATATACACTTTCTTTTGGTAGCAATTACAAAGATAAGTTGTATTTAGGAGCAACTTTAGGTATTGATAATGTGCGTTATCGCTCCGAAAAAACATTTCGTGAAACAGATACGGAAAACAATACCGTAGATTTCAACTATTTTGACGTAGAAGATTTTTTAACAGTTAGCGGCCTTGGAGTTAATGGAAAACTTGGTATGATTTATCGTGCGACCAACTTTTTGCGAGTAGGCGTTGCGGCACATACACCGACTTCTATTGCCTTGCAAGAAAAATATTCTACCTTGATGAGAAGCGAGTTTGAAAGCTTTACGCCAGATGAAGCGAGTTCGCCAAATGGAGAGTATGAATATAATGTTACAACACCGTGGCGATTGGTAGGAAGTGCGGCTTTCCTTCACAAATTTGGCTTTATTTCGATAGACTATGAGTTTGTAGATTATAGCCAAATGCAGTTTTCGTTTGGCGATAGTGCCGAAGAACGCTCTTTTGCCAGCGACCTAAACAGCACGATTCGCTCTGCCAACAAAGCGGCTTCCAATATCAGAATCGGTAGCGAGTTGGCCCTCGACAAGTTTCGTGCTAGATTGGGCTATGCTTTTTATGGTTCGCCTTATGTAGATGTGGAAAATGCCAGCCGACAAAGTATCACAGGTGGTTTGGGTATCAGAGAACAAGGTTTTTTCTTAGATGTGGCTTATGTGCATAGCTTGCAAAATTCGACAAATCAACCTTATCAGTTGTCTAACGAAACGGTGGAAAGTGCTGTGGTAGATACTAAGAATGGTAATGTGGTTTTGAGTGTTGGGTTTAAGTTTTAGAAATATTTAAATAAGATTTTAGTACTCGTCAGTCATAACTAAAAATAATGATTGACGAGTATTTTTATTATTTAGTTTCAAAAAAATAAAAATGTGACTTTTGTTTTTTCACTATTCCTGCAATTTCTTTTATCTCTCTCTGCGTTCTTAATGACTCATTACCTGCAACTAATAGAATTAGTTTATTTTTGTTATATTTTTTTGCATATTCATAAGTAATTTGTCCAATAGTTCGATGAAGTTCAGACGATTTTAGCAACCCCTTTGCCATTTTTAATTCTATTCCAATGCTTTTTCCTACTTCAACATCTATTTTTGTAGTCTTTAAATCACCTATACTAACTTCTGTATCAACACTATGAAATTTACGACTCAAATAATCATAAATTAATTTTTGAAATGCTCTTTCTGTATCCACTTCTTTCAAATCTGTCTCAAGTTTTTTAATTTCTACGATTATTTTTTTTATAGTCACTTCGTTATCCTTCCAACGTCCCAACGCATCTTTTTTGGTATCTTTTAATCTAATATCGTATTTACTTCCAAATAATATTCCTGTTTCAAGAATAAAATTTCCTATTTTGATAATACTGTCTGTAGTAAAAATATTAAATTCTTTTATTTCATCATAGCTTATATATGTTATATCGTTATCCCATTTAGATACTATTTTTCTTAAAAAATCAGTTTTTTCTAAGAATGGGATACCATCTAAATCTTTTTTGCTATTTATTAGTTTTAAACTATATCCTCCAGACAGAAATGCTTTCTTTATTCTTAAATTTCCCAAATCTCTTACCCCATTTGTTAACTTAATTCTGAGATTTTTGAATTCTTTTTCAGTAATATTTGTCTTACCTTTTAAAAAATATTGTTGAATAGTTTCTTGTGCTTTAGTTCGTTTGATTTTTGTCATATTAATAACTGCTTTTTATGTTTTAAACTGATTCATACAAATCTAAAACATTCCATTCAAATACCCAAGTTTTAATCAAGCTTTTTATTGAAATCTGTCATTGTTTGCGATTTTCTTTCTTTTTCACAAAAAAAACAAGAATTAAAAACTAATAACTACTCTTAATTATTTTTCATAATAACAACCTCCCAGCCACCAACAAAATGATAATGATTATTCAGAAATTTGCTTGGCATTTTGAAGCTATGTGAGACCAACCATTTAAAGAAACCTTCTTCAATGCTAGTTTCGACTAGCGAAGTTCGTGATACAAGAATTTGCAATTCATTTTCTTGTTTCATAGTGTTTAAAATGGAACTCCAAAACTTATTTCCCATATCAAAAAGATGTCCAGGATATTGGATAGACAGATTAATACCTACTTTTTTGAATAAAGATTTAAAAGGAAATATGTAAGGTGTTCGAGCATAAAACATTGCGGAGGGCTGCATGACATCGAAAAGTTGAGTGATGATTTTTCGTGGGCCTTTTACATGTTCCAAAATGGCACTTGCTATCACAAAGTTAGCTTTTTCATCGCTCGGAATAGCTTCAATTGATGGCGAATTATAGATAGAAATTTTGGCATTGTTGTTTTCTATTGCTATAAAATTTGGGTCAATAACATAAATGTTGATTTTTTCAATTTTGTTATTTGCCAATATATGCTGTGCCAATCCGTAGCCAATGCTTCCATCGCCGCCGCCGAAATCTAAAATATTAAACACTTCATATTCTTGATTAACGATTGAACAGGCAGCGATTAGATGTTTAATCAACAATTCTTTTTTGATAGTTGTGTTTCTCGTAGCATCAAAATAGTTAATATAATATTCGTCTAAAATGCTTTGAAAAGGTTGTCTATCGGCATATCCTAAGTGACAGCTTTTGCAGACTAACGCTTTGACTAAAGGCGATTCTTGAACAATACCAATTGTTTTGCTTTTTTCGGAATCACAAAAAGGACATTTTTTGAAAGCTTTTTCTAATTCTTCTTCTTTTAAATGAATAACCTTGTTATATATTTTCATGTTTGTTTATTGTGTTGATTATCAGCTATACTCGTTTTATCAAAAGTTTAAACATACTATTTTTTTAGGCTAAGGCGACCCATATTTGCCTTTTCTATAGTCTATTTTACTGAAAAATAGTATGTTTCCCTTGCCGAAAAATGTTTTTTTTGTTAAAATGAGAATGGCTGATTGATTATCAATGGTTTATAAATTTATTTTTTTAACTAAAAACTAAAAACTAAAAACTAAAAATTAAAAACTAACTTCCTATAATTTCCATTACCAAATCTTTTGTCAAAACCCTTCCTGCTGCTTTTTCTCTGATGAGAGCAAAGGAAAAACGAAAGTCACAGCCACCTTTCCAAAGTGAACAGCCATAAGCGGTTTTTCCTTTTACGATATGCCCTTTTTTGCATTTTGGGCAAAACGGATTTTCATTTTTAGCTACTTTTTTAGTTGCTGTTTCAAACTTTTCAGTACTTGCTTTTTGTGTTTTGGTAGCTTCTTCTTTGCTTTCTGCTACTTCAAGAGAAATATAACAATCATCATCTAAAACTACTCGTGCAGCTATTTTTTGGCCATCGGAAACAAAACCTTTGAGCAAACGAGATTTGCCTTTTTTTATGAGCGTAAATACTTGATTTTCAGAGAGCTTCTTTTTGTGGAAAACGAAAGGAACGACAAAGTCACAGCCAGACTTATAGTTGCTACAACCATACGCCATTTTGCCTTTCAAAATAAAACCTTGCTGACATTTTGGACAATTTACCAATTCATTTTTTTGCGTTTTTGTGTCTTTTTGAATTGTGGTTTTTGACGCTTTTCTAGTTGTTTGAGCTTTCAAATTACTTGCTGTTGCTTCTCTTTTTTTGCCTTTTTCTGTTCCAATTTGAAAACTTTTTTTCTCTTTAAAATTGCCCTTTTTGTAATTGTTTTGCGAGTCGGTAGCAGCTATTTTGCGATAGGTTTTATCTTCCAAAACTTCTTGCACCATCTGTTTAATCATGTTTTCCATTTCACTCAAAAACTGCTGTTCACTATATTTTCCATCTTCAATATCTCGCAATTTTGCTTCCCATTTTCCTGTTAATTCTGCTGATTTTAACAAATTGTTTTTAATAACTCCAATTAGTTCCTTTCCTGTTGTGGTAGGCAGCAGCTTTTTTTTCGCTCTTCTAATATAATTTCTACGGCACAAAGTTTCAATAATATTGGCTCTCGTCGATGGCCGACCAATTCCATTCGCTTTCATCAAAGCACGCAAAGCTTCGTCTTCTACTGTTTTTCCTGCTGTTTCCATGCCTTGCAATAGCGTCGCTTCAGTATAATCTTTGGGTGGTTGTGTTTGTTTTTCGAGCAATTCAGGCTTATGTTCGCCACTTTCACCTTGTTTAAAAATAGGTAAAATGCGTTCTTCTTTTTTCTTTTTAGCACTTGCTTTTTTGCCTTTCGCTACTGAATTTTCGGTTTTATTAGTTGCTGTTTTACTTTCTTTTTTAGGATATAAAACACGCCAGCCAGCTTCCAAAATTTGTTTTCCTGTTGCTTTAAATTTTATGCCGCCAGCTTCGCCAATAACAGTTGTATGATTTACTAAACAATCTGGATAAAAAGCTGCTATAAAACGCCTAGAGATAGCATCATAAATATTTTTTTCGCCATAACTCAACGATTTTGGAGAAACGCCAGTAGGAATGATAGCGTGATGGTCTGTTACTTTAGTGCTATTAAAAACCTTTTTACTTTTTGATATTGGTTTATTCAATAAAGATTGTGTAAACTCTTGATAATCAGTCATTTTGGATAAAATGCCTTTGATTTTTCCATACATATCGTTTGGCAAATAAGTCGTATCAACTCTTGGATAAGTAACTAATTTCTTTTCGTAAAGCTTCTGAATTTGTTGTAAAGTAAAGTCGGCAGAATAGCCAAATCGCTTGTTTGCGTGAATTTGCAAAGATGTTAAATCAAACAAATAAGGAGGTTTTTCTTTGGCTTTCTTTTGGCTTACAGAAAAAATAGTAAAAGGCTTATCTTTCACTTGATTGAAGCATTTTTCGCCTTCTTCTTTCTTTTTAAATTTGCCTTTTTCCGACTGAAATTTAGCATTTCTATAATTGGTGTGGAGTTCCCAATAAGTTTCAGGTTTAAAATTTTCGATTTCGTGATTTCGCTTCACGATGAGTGCCAAAGTGGGCGTTTGGACTCGCCCAATAGATAGGAGTTGTTTATAGCCGCCATATTTCAAAGTGTATAAACGAGACGCATTCATGCCGAGCAGCCAATCGCCGATAGCACGAGAACGGCCTGCTGCAAAAAGGGCATCGTATTGGCTGGCAGGCTGCAAATTGCGAAAACCATTTCTGATAGCCTCTTTTGTTAAGGAAGAAATCCAAAGCCGTTTGACAGGTTTTCGGCAGCGAGTGTGCTGCAATACCCAACGCTGAATCAGTTCGCCTTCTTGGCCAGCATCACCACAATTGATGATTTCGGTTGCTTTTTGAAAGAGTTTTTTGATAATAGCAAACTGTGATTTTATACCGCTACTTGCTTTTTTATTTTTTGTTTGTATGAGTTTTATTTCAAACTTTTCGGGCAACATCGGCAAACTCTCCAATGTCCATCGTTTCCATTCTGGCCGATAGTCATCTGGCATTTTTAGCGTACACAAATGCCCAAAAGTCCACGTCACTTGATAGCCATTGCCTTCCCAATAGCCATTTTTTTTGGTTTTTGCTCCCAAAATTCGAGCAATATCGCCCGCTACACTCGGTTTTTCAGCTATACAAACTTTCATTTTTATCTTTATTTTTTGTCCGTCAAAGATACAAACAAAAAATAAAATGTCTTTGTCCAAATCAACTTTTAGCCTAAAAAGCCATTTTCTAAAAGTAAAGTGCGAAAAGTCAGCCAAATATCACATAAAAAAAACAGCACTCACTATTTTTCTGGCAAAAAAATAGCAAATACTGTTTGTAAAACAAAATAAAAATATATCTTGTTTTATTACAATTATGGTCTATCAATAAATATTTTACTTTTTATTCAAAAACATATAACTCACCGCAAAATTCTTCTTCGCATTTGCTCATACTATTAATAGCTTTTAAGCAAAATGTGTATTTTCCTTCTTCTTGATAAGTATGTTTTGCTTTAACTTGTTTTGACTTGTTGTCGTCGCCAAAGTTCCATTCAATATCATCATAATTCCCTAATGAAATATTGGAAAAATCAACCGTAAGTTGATTAACTTCATATTCAAAAGCAATTTTTATATTACAAATATCGTTTTTATCTTTATTGTTATTAGCATCATTAGCACTAACAAGATTGATTTGAACAAACGTTAAATTGATAAGGAGGCAGATAAAAAAACTAGATAAGAATGCTCTCATAAGAAATTAAAATTAATTTTTTAGTAGTAAATAGTCAAACAAAAATAATATGACATCTTGTTGAAATAAACATATTAATTGTTAATGTGTAGCAACGAATTTGTCTATCAAAAAATAATGTTTGGCATTTAAATTCGGTTCAGTATATTGTTTCCAAATATGATGCCAATAAAATTTCAGTTGCAAACTTGCACAAAAACTTGACTTTTTTTTGACAGTATAATATATCGCTTTTTTCTTATTGTTTTGATAGTAAAATTTGTTGAATGTACTTTCAAATAAAGAAATAAGTAAGGTAATTAAACGGATTGAAGCCTTAATTGTTATTTTTTTTTGAAAGATAAATACCTTTGCTTATTTTAGCTTTTTTAAGTAGTCGAACAAATTTATTTTACAAATTGTAGAAGCTAGCATATTTTGTGTTCAAGATGTTAGCACAAGTCATTCATTTATATAAGTAGTGCTTGGCACTTAGTATCAAAAACAACATTTAAGCAACCATTTAACTTGGCATTATTTGTGATGCTTATTTTGGTAGTTTCTAAATCAACAAACAAAATCATTTTGCTACACAATATTTTGACATATCAAAACCGCTTGCTGATTGTTAGCCTTGTTTTATTTTTGGCTTCTTTTGCCGTTATACGTTGGGAGCAAAAGCCTATCAAATTAGAAACTATTGCCACAAAAGCAGCACAAGACCTAAAAAAATTAGAACAAGATTTTTATGAAACTGCCGATGATGCAGTTTTAGTAAAACGACTCGCTACTGAGCAATATAGTTTCAGAGATTTGGAAGCCTTTTTCGAAAAAACATATACTTTTTTGGTGTATAACAATAAAAAGCTTGTTTTTTGGAACAATAATGAAGTTGTGCCTTTGTATAAAGATATTAGTTTTTATGAAGAAGGAGCAGATTTTTTTAGCTTGCCAAATAGTAGTTATCAAATTGTTAAAAAGCAGTGGGACAGCACTTATATCGACATGTCGAAAATTACGGTTGTCGGTTTGCAATTGATACGGTATAGTCATGAAGCAGAAAACAAATATCTCAAAAATAAGATTAATCCAAGCCTGGATATTGCGAAGGAAGTGAAAATTAGCACTCAAAACGGTAGTCAGAGTGTTGCTTTGTCGAGCAAAAAACTGAAACAGCCCTTGTATATTAGCCACGACAATGTAGCATTGAGCAAAAAAGTGAGTTATTGGGCTATTTTATTACAAACTATAAGCATTTTTCTTTTGTTACTGGTTTTGAATCACATCGCTTTGAATATAGCGAAAGAACGCAGTCCGCTCAATGGTTTTCTATTTTTAACCGCAACTTTTGTGCTTATAAAAGTTGTGATGAACTATGCCAAATTGCCCATAGGCATCTATCATTTAAAGCTCTTTGAGCCAACAGATATAAGCACATCTATTGGCTTGCTGTCTTCTACTGGCGACCTCTTTTTTGCAGCGATTATATTTTTGTGGTTGATTGCTTTTTTTCATATCAAAGTGCATTTCAATCTTAAAAATAGTGGCAATCTCAAAATCCGCTTGCGATATTATGTTACATTGATGAGTATTGTTTCTTTGGCGGCTTTCCTGATTTATTATATGATTCGGTCGCAAATCATGCAGTTCAACAATTCACTCGATATTAGCAATATCTTTGTTTCTTTCGATACCGTGACATTCATTGCTATGCTTACTTTGGCTTTTGTGCTTATTGGTTTTTTCTTTATATGCCAAAAAATAGCAGTTTTAATTGAACAACTTCAACTTTCGCTCAAAAATAGAGTGTTGGGTTTGGGTGTTATTTTACTATTGTATCTTTTAAGTTTGTTTTTTATTTCCTTTCAAAAAGAACATTTATATGTATTGGCTTGGGTTTTGGTGTTTGCAGCACGAATAAATATATTTTCTTCGGCTTCCTATAAGCAAATTTCGCCTAGTCGTTTGGCTTTTTGGGTCTTCTTTTTCTCTTCATTTGCTGCCTTATTGATTTATAGTTTTACGATAGAAAAGGAGAATGAAAACCGTGAGAAATATGCCGACAAAATTGCTATACAAGAAGATACCGTAACGGAATTTTGGTTTGAAGAAGCAGCAAAAAAAATTATGATAAATGATGATATTGTTATTAAATATTTTTCTAACAATCCATTATTGCCTGAAAAAGAACTTGTCAAACGTATCAAAAAATTATATTTAAACACACATTTCGACAAATATGGCATTACTATTTTGCCATTTAATAAAGAAGGTGGTTTAATAAAACATGAAGATAAAACGGTTATTCTAAAAGATTTTGAAGAAAGAATACGATATAAAGGTATTCACACAAATAATAATTATCTTTATTTGATGGCCAACAACGAAGGAGGCTACAATTATTTGGCAAAATTGCCTATTTTCAATCCTAAAGCAGAAATTCCTTCTCCTATCGGTTTTATGGTCATTGAGCTAAATCCAAAATCGAATGAGCAAGCCAATGTTTATCCCGAGTTAATTATTGAAGACAAATTTCGTGAGCCAGAAGAGTTTTTAGATTACAGTTATGCTGTATATAACAATAATCTCTTAGAAAGTTCAAAAGGCAGTTATGCCTACAATAGTCAGCAAGATTCGAGTATTGCCAAAAATGCAAAGCCTTATAAATATATTCGCAAAAATGACTTTTCGCACCTAATTTATGTGCCAGAAAGCGATATGGAACGCAATACCAAAATCATTATGGTATCTTACAATTCCAATAATGTGATGAAATTGCTGTCGCTTATTTCTTATCTTTTTGTATTTGCATTTGGATTTCTGTTTATTATTATTGGTATCAATTCCATATTTAAGAGTAGCGACGATAAGCTGGATATTCGAGATTTGATATATTCTTCTTTGCGAAAACGGATTAACTTTGCGATGTTGGTTACCATATTTATATCGTTTTTGGTTATTGGAGCGGTTACTGTCAATTATTTTTACAACAGAGCGGCTGATTATCATAGAAAAAGACTCGATGAGAAACAAAAAGAAATTTTAGCTTCTATCAATGATATGAGAAGCCGAAAACGAGCCGAAAATGAAGAAAAAGTAATCAACAAGAAGTTGGTTGAAGGTGATGAGATAGATGAAATTGTGAAAACACTTTCCAAAATTCATTCTATCGACATCAACTTATTTAATCCAAATGGCGACTTATTGACTTGTTCGCAGCCTTTGATTT
Source organism: Chitinophagales bacterium (assembly GCA_049613665.1). GTDB lineage: Bacteria > Bacteroidota > Bacteroidia > Chitinophagales > UBA2359 > JBMZCV01. Next base: position 19,033 of record JBMZCV010000084.1, read on the forward strand.
TCGAGAATCATTTGGTCTCTAAACAAATGCACCCTGCTGCTTATTTTGAGCTTTCAAAGCTACATCGAAGCCAATATGTGCAGTACGAAAAAATCGGTGATTTAACTTACTTAGCTGCTTATATGCCTATACATAATGAGCTGAAAACCAAAGTGTTAGGTTATTTAAACTTACCTTATTTTGAGCAAGAAAAAGAGGTAAGAAGCGAAATTTCGACTTTTTTGGTAGCACTTATTAATTTGTATATGTTGCTATGGTTGGGAGCTGGACTTATTGCTGTTTTTGTATCAAATTCTATCACAAATCCGTTGCGTATGATTAGCAACCGTTTGAAAGAAGTAGAATTGGGCGGGCAAAATGAGCTGCTGGAATGGCCAGATAAAGATGAAATTGGTGAGTTGGTCGAACAATATAACAAAACTATTATCGCTTTAGATGAAAGTGCAAAACTACTAGCAGAATCGGAACGGAAATCTGCTTGGCAACAAATGGCTAGGCAAGTGGCTCACGAAATTAAAAATCCGCTTACGCCCATGAAATTGAGTGTGCAATATTTGCAAAGAGCCATCAACAACAATCACCCAAATGTGCAAGCCCTTACAGAGCGAGTTGCTCGAACACTCATTGAACAAATAGATACGTTGTCTCGTATTGCTTCGGAGTTTTCCAATTTTGCTCAAATGCCAAAGCCAGTCAATGATGTGCATGATTTTAAAGCAATTATAGATAATGCCGTAAATTTATATAAAGATACTGACGACGATGAAGTTAGTATTTATGCCTTGCTACCAAAAGAAGAGTGTTTCGTTTTTGCAGATAAAGACCAACTTTTACGAGTGTTTAACAATTTGATAAAAAATGCTATTCAGGCTATTCCAGATGATAGAGATGGTGTTATTATGGTAAAAATGACGCAAGAAAATAATTTGGTAAAAGTAGAGGTAAACGATAATGGTAGTGGTATTGATGAAGAGAAAAGAGAAAAGGTTTTTGTGCCAAATTTTACGACCAAAAACTCTGGTATGGGTTTGGGCTTGGCTATGTCTCGCCAAATTGTAGGAGCAGCAAAAGGCAAAATATGGTTTGAAACCGTAGTAGATGAAGGCACTAGCTTTTTTGTCGAATTGCCTACTATTGAGCCAGAAGCATCCGATGATTTGTATGTCGCTTCTTCTTCCTCATCTTCTATTTTTTAGTCTTTTAAATCAATGGTTCGGACATTTATAAGTAGTTGGACAGAAATAATGACACTTCTCGTTGGAGCTAACACACTGATTATCAATGCGTTAGCAACGAATCGACCGTTTATTCAGCTATTTCCACTTTGACTTTTTAATGATAAAAAATTTATATTTTTGTATTTATGGGAACACGAAGTTATCAAAGCTATCGTAATAGCGTACAA